>JAJAYU010000095.1 GCA_026786125.1 Chamaesiphon sp. | reverse complement strand
GCGATCCAAATGAATGTCAGCCAACGCACGATCGAAAGTCACGTCTCGAATATGCTAGGTAAAACTGGACTGAGTAATCGCACGGAATTAGCACGCTGGGCGATCGAGTCGAGAATGGCGTGATGTTGAGGTTTTAGGGGTTTATATTGTCGGTTAGGTTGAAGAGTGAAACCATACAGTATTGAGGAAGAAGACACAATATCTTTAGCTTTATTTCTGCTAATTTTCACAGATTGCAAGAGTCGATGTCTACACAAGGATAATCGACTCTTGCAATCTTGGTATAACCAGAGTATAACTATAGAGTAATGATTCTAGCTAATCTGATTATGAAAACTGCTATTTCTTTGCCAGATTCAGTTTTTGACGAAGCTGAAGCCCTTGCTAAACAGTTAGGACTTTCCCGCAGCGAACTTTACTCAACAGCATTACAAGCTTATCTATCCAAATATAATCGCCAACAGATATTGAGTAAACTAAACAATGTTTACAGTGAAGAATCTTCCGATCTAGATCCGATGATCGCCACTATGCAATTTATGTCGCTACCCTGTGAGGACTGGTAATGTATCGAGGAGAAATTTGGTGGGCAAATCTGCCAGAGCCAATCGGATCGGAGCCTGGATACAATCGTCCTGTGTTGGTAATTCAAGATGACACGTTTACTCAAAGCAATATTAACACCGTCATTGTGGTAATTATCACATCTAATCTTAAGTTGGCAGCAGCCCCAGGCAATGTGTTGTTACCCAGAGCTGCATCTGGTTTACCAAAAGATTCGGTGGCAAATGTATCTCAAATTCTTACGTTAGATAAAAAATTCTTAGTTGAGCGAATTGGTTCGCTGCCAGATGAATTGCAACTAGAAATAGATGATGGTATTAGAACTATTTTGTATTTGTAGCTTTACCTGATTCGATTGATCGCTAGCTTTGCTTGAGTGAAGACAACTCTTCCATCCAATCTCCAGGGAGTGTCGAACTTACTCCCACCGAATTGAAAGTAGTTCAATTAGTCGCCAGAGGACTTGCAAATCGGGAAATTGCGATCCAAATGAATGTCAGCCAACCCACGATCGAAAGTCACGTCTCGAATATGCTAGGTAAAACTGGACTGAGTAATCGCACGGAATTAGCACGCTGGGCGATCGAGTCGAGAATGGCTTAGCATCTCTGTCAGGAGATAACCCAACAAACACACCAATACTTTGCTGGGTGTGTTGGGTTTCATTCTTCAACCCAACCTACGTCTTTCCCCCATAAACGCCAATCACAACCTGCGCCAATCGCTCCATCGCGATCGTGATATCCTCATCACTAGCAGTCAAGCTAATCCGAATGCATTGTTGCTTGTGTGGCCAGTCTTCGCGCAAACCAGGGAAGAAAGAATTGCCTGGAACCACAATAATCCCCACTTGCTTGAGAGCTTGATATAGCTCCCAGTCAGTAATTGGTAAATCTTGAAACCACATCCAGCCAAAAATTGCGCCTTCCCCACGGTGCAGGAACCACGGCAAATCTTTCGGCATGAACTTGGTTAAGCCTGCCTCCAATATCGCAAACTTTTGCTGATAATAGGGACGAATTACCGTAGTTGCTAAATCTGCTAACCTACCACTGGAGATCGCTTTAGCAGCGATTGCTTGTCCATAGCGAGACGAGTGGATACAGGCATTGGTTTGGAAGGATTCCAGCACGCCGACAAATTTTTCACTACCCAGGGCGATCCCAATGCGTTCCCCAGGTAATCCAGCCTTTGAGAGACTCATGCAATGGACGATATTTTCACCGAAAATAGGAGTCATCTCCGTGAAGTTCAAAGCCGGAAATGGTGGTGCATAAGCTGAATCGACTAATACTGGCACATCATAGCTAGCTGCCAAACTGGTGATTTTCTGAACTTCCTCATCAGTCAAGACATTTCCAGTCGGATTGCAGGGGCGAGAAAATAGGACAGCACCAGTATCTTCACTAATCTGTAACTGACTAAAATCGGGACGATATTTGAAGCTATGATTAGCAGCATCAATATCTAAAGTCGGCTTGTAGGCAAAGACCGAATCTGGAGCGATCGCCATCCCCCCATAACCCGTATAATCAGGACTGAGCGGTAAGACTATCTGCTTCATCTGTCCCCCCGCTGTTTGCCCACCAAAGGCATTCATGGCATAGAAATAGAGACTTTGACTACCAGGGGTAATTAAGACGTTTTTAGCAGTCAATTTGAGTCCGTAGCGATGATTAAAATCGGTGACTACTGCATCGATTAATGGCTGATAACCCTGACTGGAACCATACCGACAGACAACCTCACCATAGTCTGGGCTATCTAACAACTCGTAGGTATAATCTCGCCACATTTGCTCGATCTCTGGCAAAATCACTGGATTACCTGCACTGAGATTGATGAACTCTTGACCTTTTTTGGCAGCGAGAGTTTCTTGGATGTCTTTCATGATGGCGCGAACGCCAGTCAGGTTAGACATTTGATTGCCAATTTTGGACAGTGTTAAGTTCATAGTCATGAGGGGAGAAGCGATTAACGCTATTATAAACAACCCTAGTGAATGGTGGATAGTGGATAGTGGATGGTGGATAGCGAAAAGTGTGGTCTTGGGGTTTCCCCAAGTGGAGCACCTTTTCAAGACAGTGGATCGTACTGATAAATTAGGAGGCAATGATTAAGTGAGTAGAGTAGGAATTGGGATTCGCACGGCGAGTAAAAAGAAAGAGCGTGCAGCGGGACAAATACATGTTTATGATGGGGCTGGCAAAGGTAAATCCCAAGCAGCGTTAGGCGTAGTATTGAGATCGATCGGATTAGGGATTGAATCAGGATCTGATACGCGGATTTTATTGCTGCAATTCTTAAAAGGTGCCGATCGAGATTACGATGAAGATGCCGCGATCTCCGCATTGAGAGCTAGTTTTCCCCATTTGATTGATCGAGTCCGCACTGGACGTTCCGAGTATTTTGGCAAGGATGAAGTAACTGATTTTGATCGAGCTGAAGCCAATCGTGCCTGGACTGTGGCCAAAGGCGCGCTCTATTCAGACTTATATTCTGTGATCGTCCTCGATGAACTAAATCCGGCATTAGATCTGGGATTACTGCCCGTGCTGGAAGTAGTCGAAATGCTCAAATCCAAGCCCAATCATCTCGAAGTAATTGTCACTGGTAGAGATGCACCGCCAGCTTTAATCGAAATCGCTGATTTACACTCGGAAATGCGTCCCCATCACCATCCCGAAGCCGCCGAACAAGGAATTGAAGGGATTGAAATCTATACAGGTGCAGGCAAAGGTAAGTCTACAAGTGCCTTGGGTAAAGCACTACAAGCGATCGGCAAAGGAATTAGTCAAGATGAATCTCATCGGGTATTAATTGTCCAATGGCTCAAAGGCGGTACCGGATATACCGAAGACGCGGCAATCAATGCCCTAAAAAAAAGCTACCCCCAACTAGTCGATCACCATCGCTGTGGCAGTGACGCAATTGTTTGGCGTGGTAAACAACAAGATATCGACTACATCGAGGCTCAGAGGGGCTGGGAGATAGCTAGTAGTGCGATCGCTTCTGGATTGTACAAAACGATCGTGCTCGATGAGTTAAACCCCACTGTAGACTTGGATCTACTCGATCAAGAGCCGATCGTTAAATGCTTGACAAATAAGCCCAAAGATACTCAGGTAATTATTACTGGACGCTGCTTTAATACACCCGCTTATTTTAATATCGCCAGCGTCCACTCGGAGATGATTTGTCACAAACACTATGCCGATCATGGCGTAGATCTGCGGAGAGGCGTAGACTTCTAGGGTGTTACCGATTTAATTTCTGGGTCAATAGATTGATCGCTTGCGGTAGGATAACATGCTCCTGAATTTGCACCCGTGCGTGGAGAGTTGCGGCGGTATCTTCAGGTAAAACTGGCACCGCTGATTGAACGAGAATCGGCCCAGAATCTACCTCTAGACTGACTAAATGGACTGTACAACCAGTTATTTTGACTTTGGCAGCTAGAGCTTGCTCGATCGATCTAATCCCTGGGAAACTAGGAAGTAAACTAGGATGAATATTGATCACTCGATCGACAAAAGCATCGATTAACACTTGAGTGATCACCCGCATCCAGCCCGCCATCACCACACATTCCACTTGATGCGCCTGGAGTGTAGCGACAATCGCTTGATCGAGATCCTCGCGGGTGGGATAATTGCGGTGATCGAGAAATACGGTGGGGATACCGCGTT
>JAJAYU010000094.1 GCA_026786125.1 Chamaesiphon sp. | reverse complement strand
GCACACTTGGGAAAGCGACTGGCACAGGTACTATTACCAATGATGATACTAGTCCGATCGTCGTTATCGATCCACCAGGAGTAGTCACTCCACCAGGAGTAGTCACTCCACCTGGAAATGAACAACCACCGAGCGTCGTTATCGATCCACCAGGAGTAGTCACTCCACCTGGAAATGAACAACCACCGAGCGTCGTTGTCGATCCGCCAGTCGTGATCACTCCACCAGTAGTAGTCACTCCACCTGGAAATGAACAACCACCGAGCGTCGTTGTCGATCCGCCAGTCGTGATCACACCTCCGGTAGTTATTACGCCACCTGGGAATGAGCAACCCCCAGTAATTGCGTCTACCAATCCCACGATCACTGTCACGGCAACAAACCCTACTTCTACCGAAGGAAAAGGCGAGGGCTTATTTACCTTCTGCCGTACTGGTGGTGATTTAAATAGCGCGCTGACTATCGAATTCGATCTTGCTGGAAATGCCACCACGCGCCAAGGCTATGGTACTCGCACGGGTTCTGTCACCTTTAACCCTGGCAGTAATACTGCTACCCTCGCCGTTCCAGTTGCCAATAATACTGTCTACAACGCTAACCGTAGTTGTATCGTCAATCTCCGTAAAAGCGGTAGCTATAACGTGGGCGAAACCGACAGTACCGCAACAGTTAATATTATCGATGACGATGCCGCACCAGTAATTAGCATCAATGATGTCAGCGTAACTGAAGGTAATAGCGGTACGAAAGATCTCACCTTTACCGTCTCACTCAGCAATGCTAGCGATGACGTAGTAAAAGTAGATTATGGGTCTGCTGATGGTACGGCAACGGCTGGTAGTGACTATATCGCCACAACTAGCACACTCAATTTCACACCATCAGACATCCTCGCCGGAACCACCGAATTTACTCCAGGTGAAACCAGCAAAACTATTACTATCAAAATCAATGGTGATACTGAAGTTGAGACTAATGAAACCTTTACGCTCAACCTCACGAAGGCAGTTGGCTGCACACTCGGTAAAGCAACTGGTATCGGTACGATTAAGAATGACGATATTCAGGGTAATCAACCACTAGGGGCTAGCCTCCAAAACATCAAGGAAATTATCGATTTACAATCGGTAAGTAACCAAACGGTACAGGCAACATTCAGCGTTCAACGAAATGCTGATTATGACAGCCATGTGAGTTTCTACAAAATCGAAGATGCTCAAGGTACGGTTATTTCCAAAACTGGTGCAATCCTCAAACCTGGAACTGCGGGCTATCTGGAAGCAGCCATCCAGAATCGATTGACTAACATCGATCTTCTGGGTATTAATGGTCAAACGATCGTTAGTAGCAGTAATGTTCAAGGTGGAGCAATTTACGCACCACTGATCGTTGCTAATGATAAACCAAACAATGCCAATCTCGACTTCAGTAATGTTTATACTGCTTATAGTGCCGCAAATACTGATAAAACCGAACATATTCGGCTATTCGGTGACAATACTTTTGGGTTTGAAGACTTCAAAGGTGGTGGAGATCGAGATTTTAATGACACGATTGTTAAAGCTAATTTTGCGATCGCCCAGTCTGATTTAGTGCTAGATGTTGTAAAACTTGATCCAGCCAGACCTAATGCAACAGCAGTCAATCTCAATCTCTCTCGCTATGCTGGTAAAACACTCAAGGCAGATATTACCACTAACAGTAGTGCAGCTTATAACAATAATATCGGTTTCTATGCTGTCGAAGACTCGATCGGTACAATCAAACTTGCTGATGGTAGCTTCGTTAAACCAGGTGATGCTAACTATGCTGTTGAAGCAATTAAAAATGCTCTAACTAATTCATTACAAGCAGGTAAAAATGACACTAAAACTGACATCACTATCACTGGTGGCAAAATTTACGCTCCAGTCGTAGTCGCTCAAGGCACATTGAATGATTTTGTTTCCCAGAACCCCACTAATGGTGGTAGTGCAAATAATATTCATGCCTACTTTAATTATCTGGGAGCCAATTCCGATAAGGTCGATCATTTCCGCCTGATTGGAGATAATACCTTTGGTATTGAAGATATGTATGGTGGTGGTGACAAAGATTTCAATGATTTGGTCATTAATCTGAAGGTTAAATCAGTCTAGAAAACGAGAGTATTCGCTAATATAAAAACCCGACTTTTCCAAAAAGTCGGGTTTTTGTCCTAAAAGATATGGCAACTGGTGTGGTAGAAATATTGATGCCTAAACTATCGGGTCGATAATACCACCACCTAATACAATATCTCCGTCATACCAAACAGCCGCCTGACCTGGCGTAATCCCAAATTGGGGTTCGTCAAAGACTAATTTAATCTTGTTTCCCGCCAATGGAATCACGCTCACAGGTACCGCCTCGGATCGATAGCGAACCTGTACCTCAGCTCGAATTGGGGCGGTTGGTTGAGGCATAGATACCCAATTGACTCGATCAACTGTACATTCAGATCCGTGAGTTTCCGCACGGGATCCGACGACTACCTGATTTTTGCCTGCATGTATGGCAACCACATACAGCGGTTCGGGTGCCGCGATACCAATACCCCGACGTTGACCGATCGTGTAATGATGAATACCTAAATGTTGACCTAATACTGCCCCTTGAGTATTGACAATTTCGCCTGGACGTTCACTAATATATTGGTCGAGAAAAGTTTTCATCGAACCATGCTTTTCAACTAGACAGAGATCTTGACTTTCCGGTTTATCGGCGGTAGATAAATTCAATCCTGCGGCGATTTCTCTGGTTTGAGTTTTGAGCGTATCACCTAATGGAAAAAGTGTCGCTGCCAAAATATCTTGCTCTAGATCGTAGAGAAAATAGGTTTGATCTTTATTTAGATCAATCGCCCGTCGCAATTGATATCGTTGTAAATTATCATCATAGGTAATTCGCCCATAGTGCCCAGTAGCAATATAGTCAGCCCCTAAAACTTCTTTGGCATACTTGACCATCGGCCCAAATTTCACCGCCTTGTTGCACTGAGAACAGGGTAATGGTGTAATCCCCGCTTCATAACCCGCCACTAAATAATCAATAATATATTGCTCGAAAGTATCGCGACTATCGACAATCTCGTGGGTAATCCCCAACTGCTCACAAATTTTTGCAGCATCAACCATCCCTTCCGAGCAGCACTGTCCCTTACCCCGCATCAACCACAGGGTCAAACCCAGCACATCATAACCTTGTTCACACAGAATGGCAGCAGCAACAGAACTGTCTACCCCGCCAGAGAGTCCAACGACGACTTTTTTTGTAGTTGGCAACATTAACTTTTTTCCATAACTCGCCCACTTACTAAGTTAACACTTCCCGATCATCTTTGCTCAAAGCTGCTCGTCAGCGTGATAAAATCTCTTCCCTTCCAAGAAATAGACAATTTCAGTTCACTATTCACTATCCTTGACGATATTTTGCCAGTAATTGGGGAATGATAAGTAGAGCTAGTGTCGATCGACGCAAGATTGGGTGTAAGCTATTCGGGGAACATCAAACTACTGTGAACCGTCCCTAAATAACAACTCAAATCCCACCCAATTGCCATCAGCAATCTATCTGTCTGTCACCCTACTAGTAATTTGGCACAAACTGACCAGGTATAATCCATAGTCGATATCCTCACATCATGTATTCTGCCTAAAACTCGATTCTCTTTTAGAGCGGCTCTGCCAACGAATCAGATTATTTAGGTTTAGAATTCTCGAAATGTACGATAAAACACTGAGGGTAAAACCCAGCTCTAAGCCTTAAACTAGGTTATGAACCGTTAACCCGATCGCGAATAATATATAAATCTTTTATGAATAATGCTAGTTTGCGGACTTACATCTACAAAAGTCTAGTCCTGAGTTTAGTGCCAGTAATAACAGTCGTCAATTTTCAGTCAATTAGTGTCGCAGATCCAGTTCAGACCAGTAAGCCAAAAACCTTAGCCCAATCTCTACCAAATAAATCTCAGATTGCTGCAACACCAGTCAAAGCTAAGAAGCCAAAGGCTCCTGCGAGAATAGCTGCGCCTGTAAACAATAACTTTGCCGACTCTTATACCCTCGGCCCTAGTGATAGATTGCGGGTCGATATTTTCAACGTTCCAGAGTACAGTGGTGAATTTTTTGTACTCGGTGATGGTGCCATCAATCTTCCTGTCGTCGGTTCAATTTCCGTTCAAGGATTGACCATCCAACAAGCCTCGGCACTACTCACAACTTATTTCTCTCGCTATGTCAAACGTCCGATTGTAACTATCAGCGTTTTAGCTCCGCGTCCTGTCCAATTTGCCATTGCTGGTGAAGTCACTCGTGCTGGTTCCTACACCATCCCCTTCACCCTAGAAAATCGTAAATTCCCCAGCGTCAGCCAAGCAATCCAACTAGCTGGTGGTACGACTCAAACCGCAAATTTACGCCAAGTCCAAATTCGCCGTGCTGGTACAGGTAGAGTTTTATATGTAAACCTCTTTGATGTGCTGCAAGGGGGCAATATCGCCCCAGACATTAGTCTCCGCGATGGAGACAAAATTTACATCGCTCGTTCTGAATCAGTCAGCTCTGAGGACAGACTCAGACTCGCTAGTTCTAACCTCGCAAATCAAGATGCTACTGTCAAAGTGGCAATTTTGGGTGAAGTTGGTAAACCTGGTACCTATACACTCAAAGGTGAGTCTGGTGCATCTGCCGGTGGTATAGTCGGACGGGTCACGCCACCAACATTGACAGAAGCGATCAAAATAGCTGGCGGTAGTACCGCATCAGCAGACTTGAGTCGAATTAGAGTGCGACGGAATACTCGGACAGGGGCTGGCCAAACAGTAGCGATTAACTTGATGAATCTGTTGCAGTCAGGTGATTTCGGTCAGGATATCATCCTCCAAGATGGTGACACAATCTTATTGCCCACAGCAACAGAAATTAATAGTGCAAATAGTGCCCTAGTTGCAGCTTCCAACCTCGGTCCACAGGCCATCAGTCCACCAAAAGTAATTGTTGTAGGTGAAGTAAATCGTCCCGGTACCTATACGGTCAAGAGTGAGAGTAACACTACTAATAATAATACTCAGTTGGCTGGAACTGTTGCGTTGCCTACCGTTACTACCGCAATTCAAGCAGCATCTGGAATTAAACCCACTGCCAATATTCGTCAAATCCAATTGATTCGAACCACCCGCGCTGGTAAACAAGAAATTGCCATTGACTTATTTAAGCTGCTTCAAGAGGGGGACGGTAGTCAGGATATCATTATCCAAGAAGGCGATCGAATTATTGTCCCAGTCGCTCAAGCTTCTAATTCTCAGGATGTAGAATTGATATCATCTTCGACGCTCTCGCCTGCCACCATTAAAGTCAATGTCATCGGTGAGATCGCCACCAAAGCTAGTAAAGGTGGCACTATTGATGTACCGCCTAATACAACTCTCAATCAAGCACTACTGATTGCTGGTGGTTTTGATAATGTTCGCGCCAACAAAAATGAAGTTGACTTTATCCGGCTCAATTCCAATGGCACTGTCACCAAACGGATGATCAAACTCAACTTTGCCAGAGGCATCGATCCTGATAGCAATCCTCGCCTCCAAAACAATGATACGATCGTGATCGGTCGCAACAATCTAACTCGTGTTGGCGACGGCTTCAGTACTATTCTCACGCCGTTTGGTGGTTTGTTTAATATCCTCAGGTTCTAAAGAACAGGGGATAGGGGATAGGGAATAGGGTTTAGAGATGGGCGGGGCAGTAATAAATACTGCCCCGCCTGTTCTATTTGTGCTTAAATCACAGAAACTAGCTACTAGAGTGTCGATCGATGATAATGAAGATCTGGTTATCGATCGATTTGCTCTAAATTGCTATGAATACGACTAATTTGCGCGATCTGTATCAACAGGTCATCCTCGAACACTACAAAAAACCAAAGCATCGCGGCAAAACTACTCCAATCGATCGATATCAGAAAGGTCACAACCCATCTTGTGGTGATACGATCGAATTAACATTGCAGCTAGATCCCAGTGGTGAACGGATTGCCGATATCCAGTTTGAAGGTGAGGGCTGTGCCATTGCAATGGCTTCCGTCGATCTGATGGCTGGGGCAATAGCTGGCAAAACCATCGATGAAGCTCTAGAATTGGTCAAGATCTTTCAGGGGATGATGAAAGGGGAAACAGAGTTTCCCCAAGAGCAGCGCAAACTCAATGTGCCTCTCCAATGTGAGGCCGAGCGGGTTTGGTCCGTAATCCCCATCAGAGTTAGACAGTGGCGCTATCCGTCGCTGGTTCAAAGCCATGGAAGCGGTCGAATTCGGCGTGATGG
>JAJAYU010000093.1 GCA_026786125.1 Chamaesiphon sp. | reverse complement strand
CGGCTCTTCTGCAATAATTTGATTGATCTCAGAGAATCTCTCAAATCAGCCTGATTTATCTTCCAATTTTCTAAAAACTCATTCTGGGTGTAAATTTCTATAGACTTTTGAAAGCATTTGATTGATCTTTCTAAATTATCCTTACGATCACCTTGAATACGGTTTTGATAAGCCAAACCAAGATTATGTTGCAGCATAGCCCAATAGGTGGCTGGAACATATTCTCTCGTATAAATCTTTAGTGCATGATTGAAACAATCAATTGGTTCGTACTGATTCTGCTGTGGTAATTCTTCTAACTGTGACAATTCTGGTCGTTTCTCAATATTCCCATGTTCTGCATATAGTCGATCGATCTCCTCGTGCCAATCAGGATGAAACCATATTGCTTCTTCTCTAGATACCTGTAGCTGCTGACAACTCTCAAAAACAATTTGAGGGATATTCTGCATCGCATAATCCACATGTATCGAGGTTCCAGGCTGTGGCGAGTTGAGATAGGACGCTAATGTAACAGTTTCTCCAGATGGCAACGTCAAAAAAGTTAACTGTAAATAATCTAAGCCATCATAGCCATCATAGATTGGTAGTCCGAGCGGAACAACCAAAGACTCGATCGAAGCATCCAAAAATGCAGCATCTGTATTTGCTGGACTCACTTCTTCAAATCTAATCCTTTGAATGGTCGCTGGTTCGTTCATAGCTTCTCCAGTCTTCTATCTGGTTGCAGTCTGTTATCTTTACCTTAATTTTAGCGTACCCATCTTCATTCCAAAGTCCTTCTCTCTCAGTTGTTGGATCGTTTGGATCGATCGACCAAGATGGACTAAATGGTATGCAGCCGCGATCTGGCTCAACCTTTGTCGTAAACTCGATTCTCTTTAGATTAATTGACTGATCTTCGGTCAGAGGTTGTCGATGAATATAAGCTTGAACTTTTGGTATGTGACTGGGCATAAAATTCTGCGGTGGCCCGCCCCACATTTCCTGGCTGGCTATTTGTTTTCTTGCGGTCTCTGCTGTTTGAGAGGGAGACTGTTTACGATAATAAATTTTCTCTTCGGTCACGGTAAGATTGCTTGATCGCCTTTGCAATCGTAACATAATAGTTCAATATCATATCCTGACTCACTTAGAGGCCAATCAATTCGCGCCAAAAGAAACCCAACTTCTTGAAGAAGTTGGGTTTCTGAGCAACCTAATATTTCTACATTTCTTCAGATGGGTTGGACTGTCCCAAGACTGGTACGAGATAAGCAACCAACAGTCCCACCACAAATCCACCGCAGTTGCGTAATAAAGGTAATAATTCCTGTGTACGAGTGACTACAGGTGCGATCCCAAAGGCGAAAAATAGAATCCCCCATAGTGGTGAGAAAATCAAGGCCCACTGCCAAGCAAAACCCTCACCAGGCTTACGATATTGTCCGGCAAATCCACAAATCACGCCACCAATTGCCGAGCTGATCAAAGTCAAGTTCCATTGTTCATCGGGCAAACCTGGAACAACATTACAACCGCCTTTGACTAGGCAGGTTTTGACTGCTTCTAAGGAGTCAATAATCGCACTGTCTTCGCCATTTTCGCGAACATAGTACATGTTGCCAAATCTGGTTTGGAGTTCGATCCAGAAGGTTCTCGACATTAGTTTGTAGACATCATCACCGACACGGAAGTTGAGGGTATTGCCACCGCGCGAATCTGAGACGACGAGGACGCTCTTCTCATCTAGTCCCCAATACTTGCGGACTGCGCGTCCAGGGGTACGGTCGTATTGAGTCAAGATTCTCAGCTTCCAACCCGTTTCAGTCTCAAATTTGTCGATCTGTTTGACTAGATTTTCTTCTTGAATCGGGGTGAATGTTTTTGCTAGATCGATGATTGGGGTTTGTTCGGTGGGGAGGAGTTCGGGATTGTCAAAGGCTAGGGCTGAGGGTGCGATCGACCAGACGGATATACTAAGAACTATGGCAATTGCAGATCCGAGCAGGCGATGTAATATCATTTTCGATGAGGGTATTTTCTAGTAAAGTCAGTTGAACGGATCCGGCGAGAACTAGCGATGGGCATTCAGCCTTGCCGATCTTCATGGCTGTCTCTACCAGTGAAAATTAATCTATTATTAATTTACTTTACAATACTTTACGAATAAACGGGAGGAGTAGCAACGGTACTATCCTCTAGCTGTTGATAATTTGAGATTGAATTCAGTCTCAAAAATGGGCTTCTTATAGTCCAAACTCCAACATTCCAGTACGCATTCATCGGCTGGATCTGCGGGCACAAACGTGAGGTGACATTCCCTGGTAGTCAGGTTGCAATTGAGACTGACATTTTTGATTGCACCAATTCTTCGCCGATCGAGTGCCACGGCAACTCGTAAGATAGCACTAAGCTGGGAGACGATCGATCTTTGCTCTTTCGAGAGGTTTTGGAGATTTTGATGTTTCTTCTTGGGTGGACTTTTGCGATGGTAGCGGGCGATATTGGCGATCAGATCAATCTCTGATTCGGTATAGCCAAGTAGCTCCCCATACCGAATCAGATAATAAGAATGTTTGTGGTGGGAGTCGTGACTGACAAAGTGACCACTATTGTGCAAGATCCCCGCGCTCCAAAGTAGATCCCGGACTGGTTTGTCCCAATTGTGAATCTGACCGTGGGTTTGGTCAAATAAACTCAGTGCAAGTTCAGCAACTCGTTGGGAGTGAGGCAGATCTACGCCATATTTACCTGCGATCTTGAGGGTACTCCGTTCGCGAATTGAGCCTTGATATTTGAGCCGATCTTCAATTAAACCCTGAGTCAGCATCCAGTCTACAATTACGCCTTCGCGGAGACTGCGTTCGCACACACTCAGGGATTTCATCCCCAGCATGGTCATTGCCTCTTGCAAGATTACCGCACCTGCTACGACGATTTCCGATCGCCGATCGGATATTCCCTCAATTGTGGCGCGTTCGGCGACTGTCATCCGTCGCAGCCGATTAATCAGATTGCGGAGTTCCTGAAGCTGAATCTGGAAGCCATGAATCCGCGTGGGTACTTCCCCATTTTTATCCAAATTGAGGATTGCGGCAAGAGTTTCGATCGTGCCGGAAGTGCCAATCATTTTGGGAACTTCCCCTGGCTGAAGATTGGCTTTGATCTCGTCAATTGCCCGCTCCAATTGCCCCCGCACAAAGGCTTGGAGATAATTAATCGATCGATCGCTGACTGGATTGCTACTGATAAACTCAGAGGTGAGGCGGACTGCACCGATTTTGGTACTGCTGAGGGTACGGGATTCATGACTGTCGCCGAGGATCATTTCGGTGGAGCCGCCGCCGATATCAATAATTAGGTGGGGGATGTTGTTAAATTCGACTCCTGACATTACGCCCAGGTAGATTCGTCGGGCTTCCTCTTGTCCCGAAATTAGATTGACAACTAAACCCAATTCTGTTTCGATCAATCTAATAAATTCATTGCCATTAGGAGCTTCGCGGACGGCACTGGTAGCTACTGCGAGGATTTGCTGGGCATTCAGACTTTTAGCCACTTCCTGACAGCGTTTGAGGGCACCAATTGCCCGCGCAATCGCCGCTGGGGTGAGATTACCTGTCTGGGGGTCTCGATCGCCCAACCGGACTGTTTCCTTCTCACGGGCGATAATACTAAAGGCTCGTAAATCCGTCACAATTCTGACTACAACCATGTGGATCGAATTGGTACCAATATCGATCGCGGCAATAATTGGATCGGTAGATCCTCGACTATCGATCGGACTTGAAGATTCTACTACTACCGCGTTTACCATAGATTTCCAGCCAGGTGAGAGGATTCCAGTTATTCCTTGACACTCCCCCGACTCGGTTTGGTTTCGCCTTCGCTCACCTTACCTGAAAGTCGGGGGATTCTCCCTCAATGAAATTGCAAAGACAACTGCATTGGAGATATCGGTTTTTCAGGCATCGTCGCCTTAGATATGCCGTTGCTGCCCTGACTCCGTTCGCCCAATTGGGCAGAGTCATATTTGACCGCCGTAACTTTCGGAGAGTCCCCCCGTAGGCTTTTATTGTCTGTGCTGACAAATTTTAACTTGGCACGTCTAAGAATAGTTCTCGCAGCTTGAGTATCTGCGTGGGCGGTGTACCCGCATTCCTCACAGATAAACTTTTCACCGTCTCTATTGGCTCTGCTAACATGACCACAGCTAGAGCATTCCTGCGATGTATACTTGGGGTCTATAGCGATGACAGGCTTGCCCGTTTTTGCTGCAACCCATTCAATTTTGGCAAACTGACTGCCCCAACTGGCATCAGAAATAGAACGGTTTAAGCCGCGTTTGGCTGATTGACCATTTGCCATAAACCTGCCCTTAACTCTCTTGGGCTTGCAACGAGATTTCATTCCTTTGATATTCAAATCTTCTCGAACAATAACATCACCAGCTTCAACAACTTTATGCGCGGCTTTCCATTGATAATCGTCTCGTTTATCGCCGATCTTTTGGTGCAGCTTGGCGACTTCTATTCCTGCTTTGCTCCTATTGATTGAGCCTTTAACTTTTCGATTGACTCTACGCTGTCTAATTCTGAGTCTGCGTCGGGTACGTTTATTAGTTGCAAATTTAGGGTTCTCAACAAACGATCCGTTGCTCATAGCAATTAGACGATTGATACCCATATCGATGCCCACATCCGATGTCACAGTATCAATGCTAGCCAATATTGGCAACTCCTCATCGATTTTAAGCAACACCGAAATATGCCAGCCGTCAATTTTCTTGATGACAGTAACAGTTCTAATATCGGCACTTTCAGGTATTGCCCGACTATCGAGATATCTCATCCGACCGATGCCAGGAAGATAAATATGCGAGTAGCATTTTTGCTGGTTGGACAAGCGATTAATCTCAAACTTACAGCGTCCAGGCTTGTACTGGAAAGTTTTAAAATTTGCTACTTTCCTAAACGCTGGAAAGCCTCGCTTATGCTTGAAAAACCCAGAGTAGGCGGTATCTAACTTAGCTAGGTTTGATTGTAGAACGTCAGAATCAATTCTTGAATACCAGTCAGACTCACGGCGTAGTTCGGTAGTTCGCTTACTTTGAATATCAGCGGCACTGCCCCAAGCTAGTTCTCCCTTACTAACTTTAGTTAGTTCGGCTGACAGAACACCGTGCTTTAAAACTGGACAAGTAAGTGGCGAATATGCACCGCTAATAAATCTAGTTTCAAGATCGCAGTAAGCGTACCAGTTGTACATAACTGGTTGGTCTGCGTCCTGATTATTGGTTTCAAATCCACGTTTTCGTTCGGCAAGACAATAGTTACGATGTTTTCGCAGAGTTACCAACGACTCAGCCATTAGG
>JAJAYU010000092.1 GCA_026786125.1 Chamaesiphon sp. | reverse complement strand
GTTTCGGACGGACTCATCGATCGAATCAAACCCATCCGCCAGAGGTTGTGCTAGTAACGACTAACGTTAAAGGTGAATATCGATTTACCGCCACGATCGCCAGTCGTCTGGGACAATTAGGGGCGATTAGTAAGGGACAACGGGATACCGCCAATAATGGGCTATTTGACGAGGAAGTCAATAACTTCAGCAGCCAGTATGCCAAAGTTGCTTTGGGTGAGTTTTTCGCCGATCTAAACGCGGGTAAAATCGAGGGAATTTCGATCGCCCAATTCGAGCAGCGGACGGGACTCAGGCTGACGGGTGAGAGTGGGGCGATTGCGTTGGGAAATCTGCCCAAGATTACCACGTTCTTGAATCGACTATTGGCATTACCGATCGATCTTCAGAATCTGGTATTTAGCGAATTCGAGCAGCGGATTCAACAGCGGATTGCCCAGGCAAAAGCAGCAGGAATCTACGATCGGGGGTTGGAGACGTTGTACTCGGATAATGGCTTTGAAATTATCGAATCCAAAGTTATCGCCACTCAAAATCATAGCGAGACGATTTGCCACAGTATCGACAAGTTAAGCAAGCCGCGAATTCTCCCCGCAATTGCAGCTAAACAGTTGGTGCTAGAAGGCTATTGTTATTATCGCCACACTAAGACCCAGGCGGTCGCTATAGCTGCGGTAGCAGATGCGCGGACAACGCGGACGGGGAGGGTGGTAGATACCGTCTACGTCCGCTATCCAGTGGGCAATCGCGAGTACGAACGAGTGGATCTGCCGGATTTCGAGGTGCGATGGGCACAGGTGGAGCCAGATGAGTTCTTTTGGCAGACTTGGAACCATGTTATCTCCCAGACCCCAGCATTTGTCAAAGAGCGGCTCTATCTGATTTGTGGGCTATTACTACCTGTTTGGGACAAGCTACCTGTGGAATCTCCCAAAGTTTGTCGGCTTCAGGCTAACGATGGGCGGGTGTTGCTGGGACGCGCGATCGAGGCGAAGGATATTGGGGGTGTACTAGCGAAGTTTGGCGTGGACAGCACTGAAACGCTGGATGCGGAGACAATCTTCCAACTAGTTTGGGAGGGTGAAAGTAGCTACACGATCGGCGGTAAATGGAAGCTGCAACGCAACTACTTTAAGGGTGAAGATCGATTGGAGATTCTGGAGATTTACGATCGTAGTGACTTAGATTGGCTGCGGAGTATCGGCTGTTTTAGCGAGATGTTGAACTGTCGGATGCGGGTGTTTATTCCAGTGGATCGAGCCAGTATTCCGATCGGTTCGTTGTTACAGTAGCTTCGCGATCTGGTCATAGATCTAGCTGTCACCTATTTGTTGGCAGCTAGATCTTTTTTTTGATCGATTTTGATTGTATGAATACTTTTCAGTTAGAACTATTCCCCGAAGAAGTAGAAAAGATCGATCTAACTACTCCGAGAATTCAGTGTTTGTTGAGTTCTCTGCATTCCTTCTCTGGTGCTAAAGAACGCTGGAATTCACGAAGAGAAAAAGGACTCACAGATCGAGAATTAGAAGCTGCGATTGCCTATGAATTTGGAATTTGGGGCGGATCGACTCATCCGTTTCCACACACTCACAAAGGTGGTAAACAGCCAAAGTTTTGGCTGGGAGACGATTGGATTCATGGAAAACCAACTTTTCAAGGACGAGAACTGATAGATCTAGTCCGCAAATTATTAGATATTCCTTGAGTGTAATTTAAATATAAGTGAGAATATGATTGCACCTATGACATTGAAATCAAATTAATCATCGAATCCGTTGATACGGACTGGTTTAATCCAGTTATATTTGCGATCTAGTCTACCTTTCCCTGTCGCGGTTCTTCGCCAGTGACCTTTGCGCCAGTGTCCAACTGGAGAATTATGAGAGCCGCTGCCACTCTTTTGTCTTTTTAAATCTTCTCTATCGTCCTCAACTTTATCTTTCCCCAACCATCGAGGATACCTAGTAGCCGATCGCTCTAAAGGACTAGGCTTCCCGAATCCACGTCCGATCGAAGTTCTAGTTTCTTGCTCTTCTATATTTGTAAATATTTCAGGTTTATAGGCAAGAAGAAACAAAATCTGTAAAGATAATGGCCGCATAACTTCGATGAATTGTTCATCTGCTTTGCTCATGTTCATGTTGCCGGAGCCAACATCACCGCCAGTCTCAAAAGAGATAGTTCCATCATTTTCAAGACTAACACTTGCTTTCCAACAATTTGCAGGCTTGGCATCTACAAAGGCTAAATGTATAGATAGTTCTTCACAAAAAAGGGGCGTAATAGAGATATCTGGATAACGCTGAGAAGATCCACCTGAATTTTGCGGGTTGTTTTTTTCGGCGGCATGAACCACCATGTACTCAATAGCGTCACCATCGGGCGTTAATAGAGCTTTGTCGGGGAATAATACCAAAAACGTTGGAATTGCAATCGGCAAATCTGCCAATATTTTTTCAACGCCTTCAAGATCGGTTTGGATTAAGGCATCCGTTAAATTTTTGGTAATGCAGTAGATTGGCGCATCTTTGATCGCCCAGAGTGATATCAATAAAGAAGAGTTGTAAGTAGTGCGATCGACAATAGATAAAAACTCCTTTGTTACATAGGGAGAAAGTAAGAATAGGCTATGTACGATAGAATCTGATAACCTATCCCACTGTTGATAAGATTTTGGGATTACATATCGAGTTTTGTTTACTTGACTAGATATCTCTTTAGTAATTGTGTTGCTATATTTCATAAGTTATTATTTGGTGGAAGGTGTACTATTGTCAAAAATCTCAAATAAAGTGTTGTAAATTATACTATTAGAATACCCTCTTGACTATAGAAGTCATCACTAGTTTGTTCGATCGATATATCTAAACCTCCTAATAGTAGCCCCAACCAAACCTTGACTAAATCGAGAGTGATGTTATTGCTTAAATCAACTAGTGTTGCCGATCCACCGTTAGCTTCAAGATACTGTGCAATCGCGGCTCCCCACTCAGACACATTTTCATCGTGTGCCAACGCCATTGCTTGTTGATATGCTACTTCTGGATCTATTTCCTCCAACTCACCAACCAACGCCAAGATTTCGGCTTTCGACTGCTCGCGTACAACCGTCAGATTGTATTCCCGCTTGTATTCTGGCAACTCTGGAGCCTCAATAAACTGTTCCAGATCTACCACCATCGACTGTCTCACGTATTGATCGAAAGCATCCAGCGACATCACAGGTTCCTGCTCTGGGCGAAACAGATATTCGATCTCTGATAGTTGCATCGCCGCTCGATCGGCATAAATCTCACCCAGCCTGCGGATCGCTTCTCCGGCTGCACCGAGCTTGTCATTAAGTGGTAACTGCTCGATCGATTTATCAACTTCTGTCAATAGCCCCAAAAAGTCCGCCCCGACTGAGTTAGTCGTGGCAAGACTTAACCGATCCCAAATCGTGAGCTGAATTACGTCTGGCATAAAGGGCAAGGGCGAATTGGGCATTGACTGGGATTAATTAGCTCACTCGACGAAAACTTC
>JAJAYU010000091.1 GCA_026786125.1 Chamaesiphon sp. | reverse complement strand
AGCGGGACTGTAGTTTGATAAGTCGCTATCTGGCTGGGGATTCATATCTGCTTGACTAGCAGGATAGGGGAGGGTTTGAGCGGGGATTTCTTCAGCAGTAGGCCGAAATTCGGTAGTCATAATAATTTTCCTTGAGTTTTTTAGTGTGAAGTGAATTAAATTTTTGCACCGCCATTGGCACAAATTTCTTCACCTGTGATCCATCGCGCCTCTTCACTGACCAAAAATGCCACAACATCGGCAATATCTTGGGGCGTGCCCAAACGATTGAACAGGGAACTAGCGGCGGCTTGCTGCTGATGTTCTGGCGATGAACGACCAAACATCCCTGGGACTGTTGGGCCAGGTGTAACCGTATTGACTGTGATATCTCGATCGCCAACTTCTTGAGCCATCACTTGAGTCAATAGCTTGACTGCTGCTTTACTCGCCGCATAAACGGCGGTTCTGGCACTAGGATATAGGGTGGTTGTGGAGGAAATATTCACGATTCTGCCACCATTAGCCATGTGTTTGGCGGCTTCTTGCAAGGAGAATAACACCCCACGCACATTGAGATTAAAGACTTGTTCATAGTCTTCTACTGTCGTTTTTTCGATCAATCCATGCGCCCCAGCAATCCCAGCATTGTTGACCAAAATATCGAGTTTACCGAAATAGTCGATCGTCTTAGCAAACAAGGTATGAATGTCAGCTACGTTGCTCAAATCTCCCTGAATGGAGACACTCTTACCGCCTGCATCGGAAATCGCGTCTACAACTTTATTCGCGTCCTGTTCGATACCTGAATAGTTGACGACAACGTATGCGCCATCTCGTCCCAATCGTTCGGCAATGCCGCGCCCGATCCCCCGCGAACCGCCTGTGACGATCGCGACTTTTCCGATCAAATCTGCCATATTAAAGCTACTCCTATACTGAAAGATTAGTTAACTGTCGTTCGTTTGCGCTAAGGATGCCCAGCTGTCTTAGTAAAATATCGCCAACTCGCAAAGCATTTGCCACAATAGTTAAAGTCGGGTTCGAGCCAATATTGGAAGGAAAAAAGCTCCCATCGACAACATAAAGATTGTTAATATCATGAGTGCGACAATCTGGATCTAAAACAGAGGTTTTGGGATCGATACCAAATCGACAAGTGCCGCACTGGTGCGCCACCCAGCGTAAGGGAAATTTGCTGCGGTAGTAGCGCGAGTCACTTTCACCGTTAATCGACTTCAAAACATCGATCCAGCGATCGATTAATTGATCGAACGACTCACTATTATTGTCGGTATATTCCAGGGAAATTTTATCCCCCTTTAGACTGACTCTATTGTTGGGATCGGGTAGATCTTCACCCATCAACCACCAATCAACTGAATGGGAAGCCACTTGTGCGGGCGAAATACCCGCATCTACTTGCAGCGGTACACCGTTTTCAAACATCTCTCGATTGACTTTACCCGATAGTTGAATTTGTCCCATTGGATAAGGAAAGTCTGGTTCGCCCCAGTAGAAGTCATTCACTCCCAGCGTTTTCTGAAATACCGTGGGATTTTCCTTCGCCGTCGTTTCCACTACCACGCCGCAATTATGCTTCATAAAATTGCGCCCTACCTGTCCCGAACTGTTTGCCAATCCTTGCGGGTGCTGATCATTAGTCGATCGCAATAGCAATGCCGCCGAATTAATCGCACCACAAGCAACCACCACAATATCCCCGCGAAATAGCTTTGTTTCACCCGCGACTGAGGTTTCTACCCCCGTAATTTCTCGACCTGAAGCACTGGTATGGAGCCGCTGGACTTTAGCTTCAGTCAGTAATGTCACATTTGGATGCTTAATTGCCTGAAGCACTGTGATTACTTCGGCATCAGCTTTGGCATGAACTAGACAGGGATGCCCATCGCAGGTTTCGCAGCGGATACACTCGCTCAAAAACTGTTGAGCTTCGTTGAGTTTGATCGCCATCGGCAGGTAGAACGGGTGCAATCCCTGGGCGGTCAAATCATCGCTCACGGCTTGAATTCGCGGTTCGTGGCTGATTGGGGGAAAAGAGTATTCCTCAGTCGTCCACGGCTCGATCGGATCTAGACCTCTCTTGCCGTGGACATGATAAAGTTGTTCAGCTTGAGTGTAATAGGGTTCAAAATCGACATATTTTAGACACCATTCCGGCGAAATACCGCCTTTGTGAATCACAGTATCAAACTCTCGTTCTCGTGCCCTAAATAAGGTGCCACCAAAAAATTTGGTATTGCCACCAACCCAATAGCCTGTGGCGGGTTTGAGTTCTTTGGCTTCTTTGTCTTGCCAGGTACCAGCATTGTAATAACGCCCTGCTGTCATCACTTCTGTTGGATTCCAGTTCGCCTTCTCTCTGGGCAAAAAGGTGCCGCGCTCTAGGATCAGAATTTTTTTACCACTAGGCGCGAGGCGATGCACTAGCGTCCCGCCACCTGCACCAGTGCCGATGATAATGATGTCGTAATGTTCGGTCATCGATCGATTCCTTGGTGAAATAATGGTTCAGCAATATTATTTGTTTACCTGGCTAGAGCTGACTATTCCTTGAACGTCTAACTTCCCCTTGAGGTGAGTAATTTCCCATTTCGTCTGCTCACCCTCACGCCAAAACCGCAAGTCAACTGTGGCATCGCCCACAGTTAGATGGGTGAGATGCAGATCGGGCAACCAGTCTGGCAGCACTGGCTCAACTTCTAACCGTCGATTGGGTGCATCGGCTTTTAGTCCCAACATGCAGCTAATCAACCACGGCATCGCGCCTGCTGCCCAGGCT
>JAJAYU010000090.1 GCA_026786125.1 Chamaesiphon sp. | reverse complement strand
CTGTGGATGCTCTCTCGACCGCGACCACAACGCCGCAAAAGTCATCAAACACAGGGCGGTAGGTCATTCCGTCTTTAAAGCTCAGGATACGCCCGATGGGATACCAGGGGTCACTGAGAAGCCCGCGCTCTATGCGTCAGCATGAGCGTCGGGAGCATGTTCACTTTCGGTATCCTAGTATATCTGCAAACAAAGATTTAGCAACACAGTCTTTTGAAGATTGTGTCAAAATCAGGAAGATTATCCTACCACATTTTTCCTGATGGTCTTGTAACTTAGTCGATATCTTCAACATATCAATCAACTTAATTCAGCAACAATTCCATCAGCAAGTAATGTTTGATTGGTGAGTAAATCTTCAACGCTAATTCGTAATTGTCGATCGCGATCGACATTAAATTTTACCTTGACTCGATCGGTCCCAGGGGATCCGGCTGGTTCGAGCTTAGCAATACTTCTGCTCCCATCGCGATCATTCAAGGTTTTGACATCTTTTACGCCACCAGTCAAACAACGTGTAATCAATCTATCCCCATCGAAATAGACTTCTGTGCCGCCAGTTGTGGCACCTAATTCACCGATAATTAATTCAATACTAGGTTGATTTTCCCGTGAGGCACCGAGGGTTAATTCTACAGGTGCAGACAGAGGATAAGCTTGCCCTGATTGAATAATTGGATGCCAATTGTGAGCATTTTGACGTTTATCCCAATAGCGCACGCCGTAACTATGGTAAAGAAAATCTTCAACTTCGATACCTTGTAGTAATTGTAAAGCACCATGAGCGATCGCTTCAAATGGTTTTGATTGACGCAATTTACTTTCGTCAAAATACTGACGAATCCAAGTTTGAACAGCGGGAATTTGGACTGAACCACCAACTAACAACACCCCATTAATATCATTTATTTCGATGCCCTGTCTTCTGGCTTGTTGGAGTACTTGCGTCATAGATTCATCCAACCGCTCAAAAAATTGATGGGCTGTCAAAATATGCTCAAATTTTTCACGAGTCAGTTTAAACTCATAACTATCAAAAGTTTGATCGTCAAAATATACTTCCGTTGCCGTATTCTGTAGAGACAACTGAATCTTTAACTTCTCTGCCAATCTGGTAATCAATGAGCTTACCTTTAGCCCCTGCTCCTGCGCCAACTCCTGCGCCACCCAATTATCGATATCCGTCCCGCCCAAATTTTGACCCGCCTTGGCAATCACCCGCGCCAACTGGGGCTGTTGAGTTGCCGCTGTTAGGGATTTGTCACCCCACTTCAATAAGAAGCCCAGGGGCGTTTTGCCCTGCTGTACTTGCTTGGTTAATTGCACCAGGGACAAATCCAGCGTTCCCCCACCAAAATCGACTACCAGCAACGTCTCTGCTGCTGTCATCCCATACCCCAACGCCGCCGCTGTCGGCTCATCGATCAGTCGCACCTGCTCCACTGGTAGATTCGAGCATACCCCACTCAACCAACTACGATAGATCTCAAAACTATCTACAGGCACTGTCAACACTAGAGACTCGCCCACATCTAACGACTGTTGCAACTGCTTGATCATCCCCGTCAGAAATAATTCTCCCACCCGCTCAAACGTCATCGATACTCCATCTAATTCGGGCAAGAATCCCTGAATCGATGCGCCAATTCCCCGCTTAAAGCCCCGAAAATAACGATTGTCGCCCTGAAGATCTAGCCCTCGATCACGGACCATTTGACCTAGTAAGACTTGATCTGTACTTCCATCCTCCACATATACCAAACTGGGAATCAACGGCGGATTCATCCCCCCAACCAGAGACAATCCTGGCAATGTCACCGTTTCGGCTTGTTGTGTCGCGGCATTCCAACGGCTGATCACGGTATTACTAGTCCCAAAGTCGATCGCAATTGCCATAGCAGGTAGTGTGAAGATTCTAGTTATTTAGCCTACCACGCGAGTTATTCGACTAGTTAATTAGGTTGGTTGTAAAAGTTATAATTCCGATCGCTTCATCCATTTGCAGCCGACTCTTTTGTCGTTGCAACACTCGCAGAAAAAAGAGTAGCCAAGGTTCCCAATTGGTTTGCTCTTCTTGATTAAAAGTGCCTTGAGTTTGGCGCAAAGCTAAGTAATAACCTTCTTTGCTTTCTTCGATAATACTTTCAAGTGAAGAATAGGGTACATAGCCATATCCAGCCTTCAGTAGTAATAATGTAGTTGAAATCCGCGATAATCGACCATTTCCATCCTGAAAGGGATGAATTGCTAGAAAAGTCACGACAAACACTCCGATCGTTAGGAGGGGATGAATCACAGGTGAAATTAATTGATTGGCTGTCCAGTTAACGATTTCGGTCATCTGACGGGGCGTGTCAAATGCCGAAGTTGTCTCGAATACAATTCCTAAGCTGCTTCCATCGGCATCGAAAGCTTGGACGCTATTAGAAAATTTTTTATATTCGCCTCGATGTCGATCGTCTTTGGGGCTATGTTTCAAAAGCATTTTGTGGAACTGCTTGATGTAATTTTCGGAAAAAGGGATTGATTCCCAGCTTGCAAAAATTGAATCTATCACTTCGGCATATCCTGCGACTTCCTGTTCATCACGAGTCGTAAAACTCTGTTGCCCAATATTAGATAGCAATTCCTGTACCTGTCGTTGGCGAAGCCTCTCCTATGGAGAATCGCTCAGTCTCGCACCTTCAATCCAGGTTGATGAACCGACACTCTCGATCGTAGCAATCTTTCGCAGTGCGGCTAACCTATCTGGTGCAAGGGTATTGAGTGCCCGCCACTTGCCTTTGAATTCATCAATCTCGGCGATGAGCAATAGTAGTTCTTGGGTGATTGGAATATTAATGTCTGTCATCAAACTAGCTGGTTTGTCCAATTAATCAACCGATTGTAGCCAATTATGTCTGATTATATCCAATTAAAACAACTCATAAATGCTTGACATAAGCAATGTTGGTACAGAGTTGCTCAAAACCAACTGAAGGAACTGTCAAAAATTATGTCACTAATATTTTGACATGCTTAAATTTACGCGATAGGTTGCAAGTTGCTCTTTAGGTAGCGCACAATCTCAATGATCCGATCGAAAGCTAATTTAGGGTAGGGGCAATTGATGAATTGCCCCTACCCTAAATTTTATACCCACCTGCTCGATCGAGGTGCGAACTAGTTTAAGATCAACACTAGAGCGTGAATCTAGATAATATAAGTTGTGGTTAAAATTGGCATTCTGGGACTAGGTACCGTCGGTACGGGCACAGTTCAAATTCTTCAAGATCCCGTCGGGCGGCATCATTTACTCCAGTCTGTCGAAATCCAGCGCGTGGGCGTAAAATCGATCGATAAAGCTCGCGCTGTCGATCTGCCAACGGATTTAGTCACAACAGATTTAGACTCGATCGTCACCGATCCTGAAATTGACATTATTATCGAGCTAATTGGGGGAATGGAACCTGCCCGCAGCTTAATTCTCAAAGCGATCGAGCAGGGCAAGCATGTCGTTACTGCCAACAAAGCCGTAATTGCTAGATTTGGGGACGAAATCTTTACCGCCGCTAATAATGCGGGTGTCTATGTGATGCTGGAGGCGGCTGTTGGTGGCGGAATTCCAGTGATTCAACCATTGAAACAATCCCTCGGTGTCAATCGGATTCGGCGCGTAACCGGGATTATCAACGGCACAACCAATTATATTCTCAGCCGGATGACTGCTGAAGGTGGCGACTTTGCCGAGATCCTCGCCGATGCCCAAAAACTTGGCTACGCCGAGGCAGATCCGACTGCTGATGTCGATGGTTTGGATGCGGGGGATAAAATCGCAATTTTGGCATCCCTCGCCTTTGGCGGCAGAATTAAGCGGGATGAGGTGTATTGCGAGGGGATTAGGAAAATTAGTGCGACGGATATCGCCTATGCTGATAAGCTCAATTTTGTAATTAAACTACTCGCGATCGCCGAGCGAGTCGAAGGTGGCGCAGTATCTGTGCGGGTACATCCGACTTTCGTCCCAAAAGATCGACCACTGGCTAATGTTAATGGTGTGTACAACGCGATTTTAGTCGAAGGTGAACCCTTAGGCGAAGTAATGTTATTTGGCCCTGGTGCGGGTGCTGGGGCAACAGCTTCGGCGGTAGTTTCGGATATCCTGGCGATCGTTGGGGTGATCCAGAGCAACCCCAGTCGCGAAGATGCAGTCACATCACCCAATACCGCGCTCCATCCCCTCTTGAGTTGCACCCACAGTCACTATAGTGAAATGGCTCCTTTAGCGAGCTTACGGAGCAGTTTCTATGTAAGATTCCTGTGTCGAGATGTCCCTGGAGTGATCGGCAAACTGGGTACCTGTTTTGGATCGCATAATGTCAGCATCGAATCGATCGTCCAAACTGGTTTTCAAGGAGATCGCGCCGAAATCGTCGTCGTCACTCACGAAGTCTCCGAGGGTGACTTTGAATCAGCTCTAGCCGAGATTAGAGGACTAAATTCGATCGCCAGTATTCCTAGTATCGTGAGAGTACTTTAGGCCTTAGACTTTAGGTTTCAGACAAGATCATACTCCTTTAAACCACCATTCACCATCAATGGATTTCCAACTACTCGGACTAACCTTCATCACCGTCTTTATCGCTGAAATTGGTGACAAAAGCCAACTAGCCGCGATCGCGCTAGGTGGTAGCAGCCAACATCCACGAGCGGTATTTTTTGGCTCTGTAGCTGCATTATTATTAGCTAGTTCGATCGGTGCCCTAGCTGGGGGTGAAATCGGGGTCTTTTTACCAGTCAAATTGCTCAAAGGTCTTGCCGCATTTGGCTTTGCACTGATAGCTGTACAATTATTGTGGCCAGATCGATCATGATTCTAGTATATTTTAAAGTTGCATACCAAGCTGAATTTTGACGACACGCTCGATCGATTTCAGATCGTCTGCTGAAATAGTACCGAGTTTATTTACCAGTCGTTCCTTTGATGCAGTAGTAACTTGATCTGCCATTGCTTTGCTTTCTTTGCCATCGACAATCACGATCGCTTCACTAGGATACAATCGACCAGTGTTGGTCGTTAATGGCACTAATTGAATGCGATTGAGTGAGGCATTAGCAACATCATTACTGATAATCACAGCAGGTCGAGTTTTCCGAATTTCCCCACCGACGGATGGGTTAAAATCTACCCACCAGACTTCACCCCTGAGCATCATTAACGCTCCCAATTAGTCCATTACTCCATTCCAATGCTTCGCGCTCCCGTTCGGTATCTGCTGCCATTGCTTGATAAGCAGAAGCCAGATCTTCTTTCATGACGTGAGGACGCGCCAAGTTTTCCAGGAATTTACTAATATTTCCTTTGCCAACAACTCGATAGAGAGCATCATAAACCTCTCGATCGATCGTGATGGTCATTTTCTGTTGCATTGCGATCGTTACTTGATATGTGCTGACATTTTAACACATACACGTATACGTATTAAGTCGATAAATTAGACGAACGGCTAATTTATTGATCGCAGCATGGAAGCTTATGTTCCCTAAACGCGGTGAATTTTGGCTATTCAAGGGTGAAATAGTTACCCTATCTAGTTTATAGTGTTAAATAGTTCCAACCTTACTAGGACAACCTAAACTATATGGTATGAATTACTCCGAAAATTTTACCGATAAAATTATTTGTGGTGACTGCCTCGAAGTAATGCGACAAATGCCAGATAATAGCGTCGATTTAGTAGTTACGTCTCCGCCTTACAATCTCAAAAACTCAACTGGTAACGGTATGAAAGCTGGAACCAAAACTGGGCGTTGGGCAAATAACCCTCTTCAAAATGGTTATGCTCACCACGATGATAAAATGCCCCACCTAGAGTATGTTGCATGGCAAAGAGATTGTTTGACTGAAGCAATGCGACTTTTGAAAGATGATGGTGCAATTTTCTACAATCATAAGTGGCGTGTTCAAGGTGGCTTGATCCAAGATCGAGCAGATATAGTAACTGACTTTCCAGTTCGTCAAATTATTATCTGGAGACGGGCTGGCGGCTTTAATTTTAATCCTGGTTATTTTGTGCCAACTTATGAAGTCATTTATTTAATTAGTAAATCAAAATTTAAACTTGCACCTCAAAAAAATGGATATGGTGATGTTTGGGACTTTCCGCAAGAGATGAAAAATAAGCACCCCGCACCATTTCCGCTTGCCTTGCCTTTACGATGTATCGAATCGACATCTGCACAAATTATCCTCGATCCATTCTCTGGATCTGGCACAACAGCGGTTGCCGCGAAACAACTTGGCAGAAACTATATCGGTATTGATATTTCGCCAGAATACTGCGAAATGGCTCAAAATCGGATTGACGGAACGAGTGTAACTCCAATCGAAGAAAAAATCCAAACGACTCTTTTCGATCTGTCGAATCTATGAAAATTTATACAAAAGAAACTCTAATCGCCGCACTTAGAGATATTCGCGATCTGGGTTTCGTTCCAAATGCTCGACAGGGAAATCATGGTGGGATTGGTAATACGCTTGAAGATTTGCTTGGTATTGAAGAAAATAATTTACCAATACCCAATGCTGCTGAATGGGAACTAAAAACACAACGGCTTGGCACAAAATCTCTAATAACGCTTTTTCATGTCGAACCATCCCCGCAAGCGTTAAAGTTTATTCCTGCTGTGTTGCTTCCTAAATATGGCTGGAGACATCAACAAGCAGGATTAAAATATCCTGAAGCTGAAATGAGTTTCCGTCAAACCATTCACGGACTGACTCCAAGCGATCGAGGCTTTCAGGTTAAAATAAACGAAAGTGAACAAAAAGTTGTAATTTCTTTCAACTCTCAAATTGTTGCAATTAAACATCTTGATTGGATCACTTCAGTTGAAAGTCGAGTTGGACTTGATGAACTTAATCCTCAACCATATTGGGGCTTTGCAGATTTAGCAGCTAAAGCTGGAACAAAGTTACACAATTCTTTTTATGTTCAAGCCAAAGTAAAGCATGAAAAAGGGCTTGAATTTTATCACTATCAAAAAATTATTAAGTTAAGCAAATTCAGCTTCAGCGGCTTTCTACAAGGTCTACGTGAGGGCTTTGTATTAGTAGATTTTGACGCGAGAACTGGACATAATCACGGTACAAAATTTCGGCTGAGGCAAAATCGCTTAATTGATTTATACGAACATGTTGAAGAAATATAAGTTTATCCGATTAGCTTATTTTCATCCCAATCATATCTAATACTCTAAATGATGGACTAATAAATCTCCACACGAAAATACCCTCCTCGGAGGGTATTTACATGCGACTACTCCTGACCGTAAGCATCCATCGGCAGGCAAGAACAGACTAGATTCCTGTCGCCATAAGCCTGATCGATCCGACCTACCGCTGGCCAGAACTTGTAATCCT
>JAJAYU010000089.1 GCA_026786125.1 Chamaesiphon sp. | reverse complement strand
CAGCTACGCTGTCACCCTCCAAGGTGCCACAGGTTTTGGCGCATCGAGTAGCTTATTTGAATGGAATGATTGGGGTTAATCTAAAAACCGCAGCTTAAATTATCGTAAGTATAAATACTCATCGCAAAAGTGTTATGCTCCCCCAACGGCTTCGCTCACTGAGCGGAGCCGAAGTGAACTCCCAACTAAAAAAGCAGCAACTCCAAATCAGAAGTTGCTGCTTTTTCACAAGTGATTAATTTCTAACCGTTGCCTTCCCGAATCCACAATGGGGCGGAACGAGCCAACATCAACCAACTGCCATCTGCTGTTACATAACCAATTTCGGCTAGATAGCGATGTTCGCTAGTTGCGATGGGTATCTCCAGATCCCAATCTGAATCATTGCACTCAAACTCTTGGAAAGTAGTTGGTAAATCGATATTAGAGCCACTATTAGTGACATCGTAAAGTCGAACTACCAATTTCTGACCACCTTGCTCGCGCAATTGGCGTTTCAACCGCACGGGAATTTCCCAGTGGGCGTAGGCTTGAGTTGGACTAGGTGAAACGAGGGTAATTTGACCCTCACTGTATAAAGTACCAGCGACATCATCGCGGTTGCTAGTTGGAGCGTCTTTCCCTTTGAGGAAAGACTGAAGTGCTTGTCCAGCTCCGACTGTTGCCGCCGCACCACCAGCCAAAGCAGCACCACCGAGATCTTTACCATCTGCTAGTAAGTCGGATGCTTTGTCTTTGAGACTGGATAGGAAGTCGCTGGACTCAGGCTTTGGGATATCGTTGCTGATATCCCCAGTTTCTTCGCCAAGTAAATCTGATAAACCCGCAAACGGATCTTCATCAAACCCATCAAACCCGATTGCGTCTAAATCACGAGCGAAAGTATCCATCTCTGGATTAGGTAAGTCGAATTCAGGGATATCTGGCTGTTTGGCTCCATCAAATAAAGCGGCACCACCAGCAACGGCTGCACCACCAGCAGCTACCGCTGCGGCACCACCACCTTGGATGAACTCACCAGCTTTACCTGTGAGGCTGTCAAAGTCAAATGGATCTTCACTGAGATCGGGAATCAACTCACCAGCTCGATCTTTGAGATTAGCTGCTTGATCCTGGACGGCATCCCCTGGATTGCCAAAGTTGAACGGGTCGTTACCAAGATCGGGAATTAACTCACCAGCTTGATCTTTGAGATCCGCAGCTTTGTCCTGGACGGTATCCACTGGATTGCCAAAGTTAAATAGATCGTTGTTGATATCTCCAGTTTCATCTAGCCAGATTTCTTCTGGAGCTACTTCTGCTGTACCACCAAATAAATCAGTGACTGATTTACCTGCGCCACCAGCAAGAGCTGCACCGCCAGCTAATGCCGCAGCACCACCAGCCGCGATAGTCCCGCCGCCGTCTTTGAGGAAATCGCCAGCTTTGTCGAAGATTCCTGGACTTGATTCGAGATTGACATCAGGAATCAAATCTGGTGCTTTAGTTTGAACGTCTGCAACTGGCTCAAAATTGGGCATTTCAAGGCTGAGATCCGATGATTCAGGTCGATCTAGATCGTTGTCAAAGAAGTTGCCAACTTTACCAGTTAAAGCAGCACCACCAGCTACAGCAGCACCACCAAGAGCTGCTGTAGCTGTACCGCTACCTTCGATCGAGTCACCAAACTTGTCCTTAACGCCTGGTAATGGGTTGTCGAACTCCAAATTAGGGATGAGGTTCGATGACTTGTCTTTCAAGCCTTCTAAGGGATTTGACAGGTCGATGTCTGGAGCTTTGATTTCGGGTAGAAGTAGTTCTCCCGATGGTTCACTAACCTTGGGAGTATCCAAGATACCTTTGCCGAGAGCGGCTGCCGCAGCAGCACCACCAGCGATAGCAGCACCGCCAGCTAGCCCGATCCCACCAGTATTTGTTTTGACGGTATCGACGACACCATTAAAATTGATATTGGGGACATTGGGGATATTTGTGGTGTTGATATTTGGGGGCAAGGGTAAAGTCGCCGACAAATCGCCAGAGCGGAGATCTCCCGATCGTAAATCACCAGAGGGACGATAGCCGCCCATAGATGAAATGTCACCAGAAAGGTCGCCAGACAAGCCATCGCCTCTAGGACGACCTTGTGGCTGTGGTGGATAAAGTGGTTTGATCCCTGTTGTGGTATCGGGCACAGGTGCGATTGGTGCATCTGGTTTTGGCTTGTCACGGCCGAATAGCCATAGTAATCCACCACCAACTGCTAGCAACGGTGCAATCCACCACCACGGGAAGCCACCATCTTTAGCAGTAGTTGTGCTTCCAGGTGCTGTAGTGACCGGAGTCCCTGGGGTTGTGGTTCCATCTGTCGTTGAAGTGGTCGTTACCTCTGAAGTCGTAGTTGTTGCTGGACTAGTGGTTGCGGCTGGAGTTGGTGTGATTGCTGGATCCGTACCTGCGGCTACTGCTGCGCCTGCTGTGCCACTGGCAACCGCTGCTTGAACAGCAGGATCGCTGACATAACCTATAAATGCCTTCGCACCATCACTAACCTTGCCACCTTTATTTTTGTAAGCGTAGACTAATGGCTGTGAGAACGGATACTTAGGATTATCTGGTTGGGTACTGTGGAGGGTAATGGCTCTAATTCCGTCAATACCTTTGATTTGATCTGCTGGTGCGTAGCCAATCCCGTCTTCACCTAATTTATCGACAACTAATTTAGTCGAGTCTTCGGTGAGCTTCTCAGAATTGCTGCCAGTTTTGAGCTTACCATTTTGGAAAACTGAATAATTAGCAAATGCTCGTCGGGTATCGCTAGCATCAGGTCTGTCGATTACCTTGATTTTGCCCTTAGCCCCTTTTGCACTAGGCAATTGTGACCAATCGGTAACTTCGCCGCGATAGATCTTGGCGAAATCTTTGAGGCTTAAGTTTCCGGTATAAGGATTATTTTTATTGACGATAATGGCGATTTTGGATCTACCAATAGTCTTGGCAGCCACACCTTGCGCTTTTTCTTCTTCTGTCAATAACCGACCGATGCCAGCGAGATCGGCTTTGTCTTGGGCAATTGCTTTGACTCCGCTATCACTACCTTGGTATTGTGTGGGTACGATGATTTCTGTACCTGGAAATTGCTTCTGAAATCGGTCTTTGAGATCTTGATTGACACCTTGCAGGCTGCTAGAACCATCAAGCTGAATTTTCGTTCCTGAGGCCACAGATGTGGGCATAGGGAAATTATCAGCAGCAGTCTGGGCAATAGCTTTAAAGGTAGTGCCACCAGCTACTAATAGTAGTGCAAGAGTTACGATTGAACTACTTTGCTGTTTCATTTGTAACAACTAGTTTTGTGGATATTGTAATCAACAATAGCTTAGATGTCGGTTGTCTGAATAGATGCTTAGTAAAATCCGCAGTAAAGCAAATGTATAATCAGCGACTTAAAATAAGCTAGTGATCGAATTACTTGGACATGCTCCATCCTGGCTGGCTGATCGATTTCAATTTTACTCTTAATCTTAAATGTATCTAGTCTTTTCGACAGTTTTATTAAGATTACCAGACAGTGACGTGTTCAGATTCTAACCGATTTCTTGGAGTTCGATCGCTTTAAATGTTACGTTTTGATGAAGAGACAATCAAGCTTTTACCCCAGATGTATTAATTCAATGACCAATCTTCGCCGCAAGCAGTCAGAACAACTTGATCGAAATCGTCGATCTTCATCCCCTGAGGCTAGCCACGAGCCACGCCATCGCCGATCTTTAGAGCTAAATTCCCAGGGGCGACTAGCTAGAATCTTGATGGTGTTAGGATTAGGCGCGTTGGGATTGGGGATCAGATTGGTGTGGTTGCAGATTGTTGATGCTGAGAACTTGGAGCGACGAGCACAATTGCAGCAAAGTGTAACTATTCGTCCGTTTGTGCCTCGACGAACAATCGTCGATCGATCAAATAATCAAATTGCGATCGATCGTCCTAGCTATACCTTCTATGCTCGGCCAAAATATTTTAGTGAAGTTATCTTCACTAAAGGGAAATCAAAAAAAGGAACTGTGGTCGAGATTCAGCCATTAGATATGGCTCAAAGAATAGCCCCAATTTTAGACAAACAGCCGGAAGAACTACTCGCAAAATTTTACGACAAGCGCGGGAAAATTCGATCGACGGCAGTACTGATTGGCAGTGGTTTAAGCGAAAGTATCAAAAATCGGATTCAAGCTTTGAAACTCGAAGGCTTGGATATCAGCCAGGGCGAACTCGACTATACCAGGTTCTATCCCCAGGAGGATCTGCTGGCATCAGTCTTGGGCTACATCAATCAGGATCGCAAAGCTCCAGCCGGAGTCGAACGTAGTCAGTCGGCGATCTTGGAGCGAAAATTAACTGAATATCCGTTGACAAAAGAAGCTACAGGAAATATTTTACCCGATCGAGTCACCGCAGATTTTTTACACACTGATGATCTCAAACTGCGTCTGAGTATCGATCTCAGGCTTCAGCGAGCTGCTAGAGCAGCTCTAGAACAGCAAATCAAGGTTTGGAATGCCAAACGGGGCACAGTGATTGTCATGGATGCTGATACTGGTGCCTTGCGGTCACTGGTGGTCTGGCCGACCTACGATCCAAATAATTACATCAGAGATGTTAATAATTACCGCAAAATCGTCGGTCGTGGTGACATAGCCAATCAAGATCGGGCGACAACTTTGCTAGAAAATTGGGCTGTTTCGGAGCCGTGTGAGCCAGGATCGACTTTCAAACCGATTAATATCGCAATTGCCCTAGAAAATGGCGTAATCAAGCCAAATACGCTCATTAACGACACCGGATCGATTACGGTCTTCAAAGGTCTGAAGCCGATTCGCAACTCCCACTTTGAAAAGTATGGTGAAATTGATATTGCCAAAGTGCTAGAAGTTTCCAGCAATGTGGGGATGGTCAAAATCATGCAAAAACTCAATCCAGTGACTTACTATAACTGGATTCAACGGATCGGTTTAGGTCAAAAATATGGAATCGATTTACCGTCTGAAGGACTAGGACGGATTCATAGTCGCCACGAGTTTTTATCATCTCCCGCCTATCCCGCCAATGCTGCCTTTGGCCAGGGATTTACATTGACTCCCCTGCAAATGGTGACACTACTCGGCAGTATCGCTAATGGGGGAAAATTAGTCACACCACATGTGGTTGAAGGTTTATTTGATAGCGCGGGTCTGCGGAAGGATAAGCCGACTGTGCCCCAACCTACCCAGATTTTTTCACCTGCGAATACTGAATCCGTCCTAAAAATGATGGAAACTGTCGTTGTTAAAGGTTCGGGGAAAAATGCGCGCATTTCTGGTTATCGCATTGCTGGTAAAACTGGAACTGCTCAACAAGTGAGTAATGGTGGCTATGGCGATGATAATCGGAAGATTACTAGTTTTGTGGGGATCTTGCCTGTTGATAGCAAGCATCGTTATGTAGTTTTCGCCGCAATCGATCGACCACAAGGTGGCATAGAAGCTCTGGGCAGTACTGTTGCCGCCCCAGTGGTCAAGGCAGTGATGGAATCATTAATTTCGATCGAAGGTATTTCACCGAGTGATCCCAGTCAGGTGGGGAAAGAACCTCCAGTTATTAAATAAGTGGTGAATGGTGGATTGTTGATAGTGATTAGAAAGATATTAGTTTAATGTCTATATCCCTCATCCTCTAGATTTTAGACAATCATTATTTAATTAAATAAATATTCGTGTTTTATTCACCATTCACCATCCACCATTCACTATTCACCGTATTCACTGCTGCTTATCTAGACTACCTAATTGGCGATCCGTGGGGATGGCTGCATCCAGTCCAGGTAATGGGCTGGGGTATCGATCGATTTACCAAAGTCACGCTCAAATATTGCGATCGATCCTACCTGCGGCGAATTGCGGGGGTAGTGTTATTTTGGGGACTAATTCTTGGGACTGGGGGAATTAGTTGGTTATTAATTTATGCCTGTGAACAGGTGCATCCGTGGCTGAGTATGGGAGTGCAATCGATCGCGTTGGCAAGTTGTTTTGCAGGTAGGAGTCTACGACAGGCGGCAGAGGATGTCTTGTCAGCAGTGAATCCTGAGGATCTGAGCTCGGCTCGATCGAAACTGAGGATGTATGTGGGGCGAGATACTGACAAGCTGAGTATTGCGGAGATCGATCGAGCTATCTTTGAGACTATTACTGAAAATGCGATCGATGGGGTAATGGCTCCACTGTTTTATGCGATCGTCGGGCTATTTATTCCCACAGTGGGGGCTGTACCTTTGGCAATGACCTACAAAGCAGCGAGTACTCTAGATTCGATGGTTGGCTATCGACGGGAGCCATACGCCGATTTAGGCTGGTTTAGTGCCAAGTCTGAAGATATCCTCACCTGGCTACCTTGTCGGCTGAGTGTGCTGACATTGAGCATTATTTCTGGAAAACCCCTGACTGTGTGGCGGCTATGTGTGCGAGATGCCAACCAAGATCCAAGTCCCAATTCTGGCTGGAGTGAATGTGCTTATGCGGCAGCCTTGGGGGTACAGGTGGGGGGAATAAATTACTACAAGGGACAAGTGCAGGAGAAGCCGCTATTGGGCGATGATTTACAGCCAATTACGGCCAAGACAATTCAGCAAGCTCTAAAATTGACTCGTTACAATTTTCTGCTATGGCTGGGATTGTTATCAATTTTTTTGATGTATGTTGCCAAATAGCATGGAAATAGTTGAAAGTTGCCCTTTTTGCTGCCAAATATAATACATTTGAAGATATTAGATATCCCATCCCCCACACCGGAGCATCATCACAGTGACTAGTCAGCTCAATCGCCCTACAGTTAAAACATTACCAAATGGATTGACGATCATTGCTGAACAGATGCCTGTGGAGGCGGTAAATCTCAATATCTATCTGAATGTTGGTTCTTTCCTAGAAACTGATGCGATTAATGGGATGGCGCACTTTCTCGAACACATGGTGTTCAAGGGCACATCCCGACTGGCTGCGGGAGAATTTGAGCGGCGAATTGAAGAACGTGGTGCGGTGACGAATGCGGCAACGAGTCACGATTATACCCACTATTACATTACTACTGCGCCCAAGGATTTTGCAGCTCTGGCTCCATTGCAAATTGATGTTGTCACAAATCCGCGCATTCCTGATGATGATTTTGAGCGGGAGAAATTGGTGGTGTTAGAAGAGATCCGGAGATCCCATGACAACTCATCTCGGCGAATCTATCAACAGGCGATCGAATTAGCATTTGCCAAATTACCATATCGGAGACCAGTTTTAGGCCCAGAAGCGGTAATCGAGGGTGTTACACCCCAACAGATGCGCTATTTCCATGCGACTAATTATCAGCCAACGGCGATGACTGCGGTAGCCGTGGGCAATCTACCCGTCGAGGAATTAATTGATATCGTCGCCGATGGTTTTGCCGCTCAAAGTGGCAATATTCCAGCGGTAGAATTTGTGGGCAAGAAGTCTAACCCCGCTCCCGAACAAGCATTCACGCGGATAGTTCGTCAAGAGCATATCGATCCGAGTCTACAACAAGCCAGGTTAATTATGGTGTGGCGGGTACCTGGATTGGTCAATCTATCAGAAACTTATCCCCTGGATATTCTCGCCGCCATCCTCGCGTCAGGACGTACATCTCGCCTAGTCAAAGAACTTCGTGAAGAACGCCAACTGGTAAATAATATTAGTGTGAGCAATATGAGTAATCGCGTGCAGGGATTATTTTATCTCAGTGCTCAGTTACCCAGTGAAAACCTCGTCGAAGTCGAGAAAATTATTACCGAGCATATCTTCCAACTCCAAAACACCCTAGCAACAGAAGCCGAAATCTCCCGCATCCGTCGCCAAGTTGCCAATCGCTATATCTTTGGCATGGAAACACCTAGCGATCGAGCGGATCTTTACGGTTATTATCAATCTGTAGTCGGCGATCTGACTCCAGCTCTAAACTATCCTCAGCAAATCCAAGCTCTAGATGCCAAAACCGTTCAACTTGCTGCTTGTAAGTATCTGTCCTCAAATGCTTATGGGATCGTGACAGTCAAGCCAGAATAGCCTAAGCTACTCCCTTCCCACCCAAGAAATAGACAGTATTGATTTACCATTGACCATTCACCATCCACCATCCACCTCTACACTAGATGTCTAATTTTTCACTGGGAAGGGAGTAAGTATCTTCAAACTCAATGTTTTCATACAAATCGGCGATCGATTCCGATCGTGTTACTGCAAAAAATACAGCAACACGATCAAAACTCGATTAGTGCAAAATTCTATCCTTTTCTGGCTGCGGCAGCTTCATCGGGATGAATGCCCAGACGAGTCAGATTGACCCGACCTTTGTTGTCGATTTCGCGAACCTTGACCATCACTTCGTCGCCAACGCCGACTTCATCTTCGACTTTACCGACACGATGATCGGCAAGTTGGGAGATGTTGATCATCCCTTCTTTTCCTGGTAGCAGCTCCACGAAGGCACCGATCGGAATAAGCCGAGTCACACGTCCCAAATAGACATCGCCTTCGTTCAGACGGCGGGTTAAGCCTTGGACGATTTGGATCGCGCGTTTGGCTTTCTCGTTATCGACGGCGGAAACGGTGACAGTACCATCATCATCGATATCGATTTTGGCTCCAGTTTCCTCGGTGATGCCTTTGATCGTCTTACCGCCAGGTCCAATTACCAAGCCGATCAATTCTGGCTCGATTTTGAATGTGAGCAAGCGTGGGGCAAATGGTGAGAGATCTTCGCGGGGTTTGTCGATCGCGGCCAACATTTTCTCTAGAATATGTAAGCGGGCGGGACGAGCTTTGTTGATGGCTTCAGCAATTGTCACCATCGGTAAACCGCTGATTTTCATGTCCATTTGCAGGGCGGTAATTCCGGTGTCGGTACCCGCAACTTTGAAGTCCATGTCACCGAGGAAATCTTCGATGCCTTGGATATCAGTTAGAATGCGAACTTCATCGCCTTCTTTGATCAATCCCATTGCTGCACCACTAACAGGCTTGGTAATTGGGACACCAGCATCCATTAATGCCAGGGTCGAACCACAGACCGAACCCATAGAGGTAGAACCGTTAGAAGATAGCACCTCTGAGACGATTCTCAGCACATAAGGGAACTCATCTTTGGTTGGCAATACGGGGATCAGTGCCCGTTCTGCTAGGGCCCCATGACCGATTTCACGGCGACCTGGGCCACGCATGGGTCGAGTTTCACCCACGGAGTAAGGGGGAAAATTATAGTGGTGAATGTACCGTTTGGTATTTTCAGGATTGAGATCGTCGCCGAGATCCTGAGCATCGCCTGGAGTACCCAGGGTACACGCAGATAGGACTTGAGTGAGGCCACGGTTGAATAAACCTGTGCCGTGAACCCGCTTGGGCAGCACACCGACGAAACAAGAGATAGGGCGTACTTCGTCTAGTGCCCGTCCATCTACCCGTCGTCCGGTTTCGATTACCTGTTGGCGCATCATTTTTTTGGTGATGCCTTTGAACAGGGTGCTGACAACTTTGCTATCGCTAGCTGCCGCAACCTTAATCGGATCGGTTTCTGGTAAAGCGGCGATTTCTTCTACTGCTTTAGCTTTGATGGCATCCAATTCGGTATCGCGAACACCTTTGGGTTCGTATTTACCGAGGATAATCTTGATACTCTCGGTGGTACGATCGCGGAGGAAGTTTTCCAAGGTTGGATCGGTGACAGGTTTTTCAGCCTGGACGATACCAATCCCTAGTTCTGCCAGCAATTCCCGTTGAGCGGTAATTAGCTCTAGAACAGCTTCATAACCAAAATCGATCGCTTCGATGATATCTTGCTCTGGCAACTGATTGGCACCTGCTTCGACCATGATGATGCCGTCGGGAGTACCCGCGACGACTAGATCCAAGTCACCAATCTGGACTTCGCGATAGGTGGGATTGATAATAAAATCATCACCAACCAAACCGACTCGTACTGCCGCCATCGGGCCGTTGAAAGGGAGTCCCGCGAGTAAAGTTGCGATCGAAGCTCCAGTTACAGCCAATACATCTGGGGGAACTTGTTCATCCAGAGACATTGTAGTGGCTACAATTTGAATATCATCGCGCAACCAGTCTGGAAATAACGGCCGCATCGGTCTGTCAATCAATCGGCTAGTCAAGGTGACTTTTTCTGGTGCTCGACCTTCCCGACGGAGGAATCCCCCAGGCACACGTCCGGCGGCATAAATTCGTTCTTCATAGTCTACAAGCAAGGGTAGGAAATCAATTCCTTCCCGTCCTTTCGATCGAGTTGCGGTAACTAAGACACTGGTGTCGCCAGATTCAATCAACACGCTACCACCAGCTTGGGGTGCGTATACTCCAACCTTAAGTCTGATATCCCTACCGTCGAAGGATATTGACTTATTTATCTCTGCCATTAGGTTGTCCTTTTTTTCTTCACTTCTTCTCTTGCTGTTT
>JAJAYU010000088.1 GCA_026786125.1 Chamaesiphon sp. | reverse complement strand
ATATTATTAGCCCAGCCCTAGCCGCAATTAATGATGAAGTGATCGGGACAAGATCGAGACTATATCATCCCCAGCATCAACATCTATTTCGACCTTAACTGTTGAGGCTGTTGGGTTGTCTCATCCAGATCTGTTGAGTCTGTTGGGTTTCATTCTTCAACCCAACCTACAGATCTATTGGGTTGTCTCATCCAGATATATCAATTATCAATTATTAATTATCAACGCCGTTTTCGGGCGATGGCTCGATCAATCGCCTCTTGCCAGATCCCCATCACTTGTTCGACCCCAAATCGATCGAGGATTTTGGGTGCATTTTGAGCTAGCTGCTGGCGTTTAGCCGGATTGGACATCAGTGCTTCCAGCCCCGCAGTGAGCGCGTCGATATTTTCGGTTGTAACCAACACACCATTGATCCCATCCTCTATGATATCCCGTGGCCCGCTCAAACAGTCAGCCGCGAGTACAGGCAAACCACAAGCCATCGCCTCACACAAGGCCATCGGAAAGCCCTCAAACCGAGAGGGCATTACAAATAAATCTGCCTGATCGAGATAGTCCCGCACATTGCTAACCAAGCCAGGAAAATGAACGCGATCTGTGAGTTTTAATTGAGCGCGTAATGCTTCTAATTCCGAGCGCATCTGGCCTTCACCGAGAATGGTAATCTGCCAATCAGGATATTTAGCTTGAATTCGCGCAAAAGCTTGCAGCAATAGATCGAAGCCTTTCTGCAGATGCAGTCTACCGATCGCAATTAGACTAGGGCTAGACAAGAGTTTAGTCGTTGCAGTGACTGGATCTGGTGTGGTAATCGGATTGGGCATGACCATCGATCGATACCCCTTGGTTGCTGGATAAAATGGCAAAGCGTTGTGAGTCAATACCGTTACCAAATCCGCATAGCGATAAGCCCGTTTGATAATGAATTGCCAGATCTTGTTCGCATCTGTACGACCAGGATAAATATGTTCGCTGACAATCGTAGGGATATTTAATCTCAAGCAAGCAAGAATTGCATATACATTGACAGAGTTCATAAAGCTGATCACGATATCAGGCTTACTTCTAATAATTTCCTGCCGCAATACTTGCACTCGTTGCCAGGTATTGGCGATCGCGGCCAATTTATTGGTAGACTCTCCCGCTACTCCCAGGGACTTGAGCTTAATTCGTGGATCTAATTGATAAAAAGGTGCTGTTGTCGTTGGCACTAGCATAATCAACGTTACCCCCCAACCTTTCCTGACCCAGTAGTTAGCGACGATCGACATCACTCGCTCTGCACCACCACCGCCCAATCCGTAAATAACTAAAGTAACTTTCATCAATGAGTATCATTTTTTACTAACTAATCCAATCCAACTAACTTAATTATCGACAATCAACACAAGCCTGACAATGAGAATCGTCCAACATAATAAAGTCTAGATGGTGCATACCTATTTGATTAAATGACAGGGTACCCAGTTCAAATAGATAATCTCGTTCGTGCAGAATTTTCGATTCTAGATAGTGATCTTTGGTGAGGGACTCAATCTGAATCGCAGAAACATTATGTCCGTAAGTTACAGTACAGTCTTGCGCGAACCGGACTAGCTTACCGTCAATCTGACGGATCCGACCTGCTGGTCTAGAGATTTTGGAGTTATTGCTAACGATCGGACTCATCGGATGTTCAACCCATCGATCGAGTAAATTGTCAGCATAATATAACTTTAACATATTACAAGAAGCTCCTTTCGTAGGTTCAACTCCCACAAATAGCCACCAGATATCCTCAAAATGGAGCATAGAGGCATCCACAAAACGGCTACCAACTAAGATTTCCGACACAAGCTCCCACCGATCTGGAAAATTTGTAGCCTGGTATAATCGGACTGAATTTGCTTCACATGACTCAGGCATCATGTACCAATTAGATTCAAATTCAAATACATAAGGATATGAAAGATGAAAGTCTTCGGACAAAATGATCTGCTGGTAATTCCATTTGTAACCGTTTTTACTCCTAGCAAAAGCAATTTCACCTCGATCTTTCTGTTGATTAAAAACTTCAAAAAACATTAACCACTCATATTGGACTCTCACCATAAATGGATCGGCAACAAATGCTGTAAAAGCATCTGTCACATCCTTTCTACTGATCGCTGGATTTTTGATCGCTGAAGTTGGCTGTAGATTTAGAAAATTAGTACCTTCATAGATAGAGATCGACCAATTTACATCTCGATCAACCCAAATCAATTGATTGGCTAATTTAGCAGGCAGTAGACTTAGTAAGTGATTATATGTTTCTACAATTTTTACTTTATTTTTTGAAATATTCATTTATTTTTTTGATAAAATCTTTGGAAGAAACGATCGAGTCTATCTTAATCCTGAACAGATTTGCGATGTGAGATCGCTCGATTGATCGCTTTAGACCACAGATCCATCACTTGCTCTACGCCAAATCGATCGAGCACTTGAGGCCCATTTTGAGCTAATTTCTGGCGTTGTGCTGGATCGGACATCAAGGCATCCAATTCAGCAGCGAGAGCATCTACATCCTCACTTGGGACTAATAAACCATTGACACCATGATCGATAATGTCACTAGGCCCACTCAAGCAATCTGTGGCAATTGTCGGCAAGCCGCAAGCCATTGCCTCGCACAAAGCCATTGGAAAGCCTTCGACGCGAGATGACATCACAAATAGATCGGCTTGATACAAATATTCCGATACATTCTTGACGGCACCAGGGAGATGAATACAATCTTCTAATT
>JAJAYU010000087.1 GCA_026786125.1 Chamaesiphon sp. | reverse complement strand
GATCGAGGCTTACTAGCATAAACCTGCCCCTACGAGGTGTCTGAACAAGTTTGAATTTAGAATTGCTGACTACGTTTTATTTGCCAATTCTTGCTTAATTCGATCGACGATCGAATGTTTATCAATCGTATCAAGAATTTGGGCAATCACCGATTTGGGGCTATTGTCGCCCCAAGAGGCACCATTAGCTAGATAGGTTTTGGTGACTTGTCCGACTGTGTAGGTAGCAACACCCGCAATACTAGCCTGAGTTAGGGCAACAGCAGTGTAGGGGGCGATACTAATTCCACCTGTAGCAGGTGCAAGGATGGCCAGCAAGCCTTTGACTCCACTTAATCCGAGGTTGACTGCCAATTCACTAATTGTCAGTCCGCCCATGCCGATTGCCATGCTTTGGAGCAGTTTTGTTGCACCGGATCGAGTCATTGGCATCCCGTAGAACTTAGAGAGTCGAATAATCATCGCGATATCGATCGCTGCACCTGCAATAATATCAGCAGCCGTAATCGGATTGATGGCAATCGCGATCGATTTGGTCATCACAGATTGCCAGATAATATCATTGGCGGCATCCTCGCGACTACCCATTTTGCGAGCAATCACTTGCTGCTGGATTCGATCGGCTGCTAACATCGCATTGAGTGCAGCTAGAGATTTACCCTCACGTTGGAGGATTTCGACAATCCGCCATTTCAACTCTGCTACTTGGGGGACACCTGGAGCATAGCTCACACCCATACTGCCATCTTCCCGTCGATCGGCACTAATTGCAACTGGTGCAGCAGCTACCATGATAATCTCGTTCGGACTGAGAATTTCTCTCACCCGATCATCGCAAATTTTGGCATATATTGCTAGCTTATCTTGATCGGGATATCGATCAACTTTATTGAATACTAGTAAAATTGGTTTCCCCGCAGATCTAAGCTGAGAAAGAGTTTGCAATTCAAGTTCAGTAATATCGCCAGCGATGATAAATAAAATCAAGTCTACCTGACGCGCAATATCATGGGCAAGTAGTTGACGCTCGACTCCCTCTACTTCGTCAATTCCTGGAGTATCAATAAATTCGATCGCTTCTTGCAATGTCGCTGGGGTATCTTTATCTAGATCGAATTCATCTTGCCAATTATCTATTTCCCAAACTACCTGCTGGCGTTCTTTTGTCACACCATGTAATGCCCCAGCTTGAAATATTTCTTGTCCAATTAAAGCATTTAGGAGTGAAGATTTACCTCTCCCCACCATCCCAAATACAGCTACTTGAAATACCGATCGATCGAGCTTAATTAACATATTGCTCAGCTCGGCAATCTCTGCTTCTAGCCCAAATCTTTCTCGCTGACTCAGATCTAAATTCACTAAGATTTGGCGCAAACTATCCTGAGCTTGCTGATAATTTCGCTCCGATTGAATTGTATTAAAACTATTGATCGTCGTTGATAAATTATCTGAATCTTCTAGCGATTGACTCATTTTTGTGAATGGTGAATAGTGGATAGTGGATAGGGAATATCCATTTAGAAATTTAGTGTGTCTTAATTACCTGTATCAAACTTAATCATCCACCATTCACCATTCACTAAACTAATATTCCGATTTCCGATCTCTTGACATTAGCGCAATAATTGCTTCCTGAGCAGTGATTTGACCTTGCAACATTCGATCAACTAATACTGTAATCGGCATGTAAATCTGATTTTGGCTAGCAATCTGAATCAATACCTTCGTTGTATTTACTCCTTCGGCTGTGCCCTGCAAATCAGCTAAGATTTGAGTTAAAGTTTTGCCTTGAGCTAAACCATAGCCCACTTGATAATTGCGACTGAGGGGACTATTACAAGTAGTTAGTAGATCGCCCAACCCAGATAAGCCATAAAAGGTTTCAGTTTTGCCACCCCAATATTGACCGATCCGAATGATTTCAGCTAATCCTCTTGTTAATAGAGCCGACTTAGCATTATTTCCTAATTTTAGACCATCACAAGTACCTGCGGCGATCGCAATCACATTTTTGACAGTTCCGGCAATTTCTACGCCAATTGGATCGTCATTGGTATAAACTCGAAACTTTGGCGAAGAAAATATCTCTTGAATTTTGGTAGCTGCCAAACTATCTTGACTAGCAACTACTGTTGCCGCTGGTAATCCCTGCTGAATTTCTAGGGATAAATTTGGCCCTGACAGGACAACAATGGGGTTGTTTGGAAAAGCGATTCGCCAGAGTTGGGCAGGGGTAAAATTAGTTTTAGCATCTAACCCTTTAGTTGCTGTAACGATAATTTGACTTGGCTCGATCGATCCAGCTAACTGCTCAACTACTGAACGAACGCCTGACATCGATACTGCTGAAACGATCGCTACTTTATCTACAATGGTATCTGTTAGGATCTGACCACAATTTCGCGACCAAATTGTTGGTTCATAACCATTGATTTGCGTAAGATTGGCTAATGCCCCACCCCAAGCACCAGCACCAATAATTGTAATTCGATCGGGCATCCGCTCATTCAATTTCCTTTCTGAGTCTGAAAATTATAGAAAACATAAACATCAAAGAGTGCGCCGACGAATCCACAGACTAAACCAATAGTTAACATGCCTTGGAACGCACAACCACCACCAAAAGTACCAAGGACATCCAGCAACATATCTGTTGGGACTTGCCCGATAAATTCTAGCCCAGGAATGCAAGTCAACAACCAAGTGCTAGCTAGAGAACCAGACATCAGCAGCATGGGAGCAAAAAAACTCAACACCACCGCCAGGGATAAAGAACGTAGTAATTTCGATGACACGATCGTAACCTCACCCGCCTGATGGCTGAAAGAACCTGGGGCTAAATCTAGCTCACCTACATATCATAAATTAGCAATCTAGTGATCGTTCAAATCTGTAAGGAATCTTAAAATATCCTTAAACTTTTTGATAATGGATTAAAAATCTATACACTTCGCCCAGAACTCAGGATAGATATAGAGTGGTAGCCATTGTTCAATCCAAACGAGGGGTCTTGTGTTGACGGCAGACCGCTACAATGAAGGAGAAGATGCTCACGAGCCGCTAAATCATGAGAGAGCAGCACTAGCTATTCTCATGAAGTTTTACAACGATTGGGGTAATCTTAGAGAGAGCACATACTTTTAAATACAACAATCGTCGGAAACTACCAGACTCATACACCCAAAGCTATGGAGAACCAGCCCTCAGCCCAAAATACCACCTTACTGCGCCAAGTATTTACCAATATTCAAGCTGATAGTTGTCCAAAACACTACAACTTTCACATGCACACCAATTGTTCTGATGGCAAACTCACACCAGAAGATCTAATGTCCCAGGCGGTGGGGATTGGGCTGCAAGGGATGGCAATCACGGATCATCACAGTGTTGATGGCTACTATCGTGCTGCCCAATGGCTAAAAGAACAATCGATTGATTCAGTTCATTTGTGGACAGGTATGGAAATTACCGCATATCTACCGCCTGTAGATGTACATATTCTCGGCTATGGGTTCAACCCATTAGAGCCAAGTCTAGCCCCATACCTAACTGGACGCGAACCCAGAGGTGTCGATGCGCGAGCTGAACGGGTAATTGCCGCACTCCACAAAGCTGGGGCGATAGTTGTATTGGCTCATCCATCTCGGTATCGTCGATCGCCAGAAGAATTGATTCCGACGGCTGTATCATTAGGAATTGATGGTGTAGAGACTTATTATGCTTACAACAATCCCATCCCCTGGATTCCCAGTTTTGAACAGACAGAAACAGTCAAACGCTTGGGCAAGAGTTATAATTTGCTACATACTTGTGGTACTGATACTCACGGGCTAAATTTGTTACAGCGACTATAAGTGTCGTGGGTGCTTTATATTGCATCGATCAATCCAACATACTGATCCACTTAACTCCTGAAATCCCGAAATTTTAATAGAAACAATTAAGTACCTAGAACCGTTGCTATCAAGAGATTGTAGTAAATAATTTCCAAAGCTAAGTAAAATCGCTAATTGCCAATCCGATCGCAGTTGTTTATGATGGACTGTTAGGGATATTATACCCACGGGAGATCGTCGTTCCTCGCAACACTGGAGTGCTAGAGCTTCCCGTCTTCTGCACTACCTTGCGTGATATATACATGTCTTCAAAGTTGATTAAGCCTCTCAATGGTCAAGCTTCAAACATGGATACAAATTCTATGCGTGGACTGCTCGAAATGACACAGCAGATAGATTCCGATGTCGAACATCCAGAAGATAGATTGGATCGCGACCATAGTAAAGCGACCTCTATACATGTATCTCCAGAGCATCGCTACGATTTACCTTCCGAGGATATTCGCGTAGCTGCACTCAAGGCAACATTAGAACGGCATCGGGGTGAACGCCAAATTGTTCTATTACAAGACTTTCCCGATCCTGACGCGCTATCTGGAGCTTGGGCATACCAACTGATCGCCAAACAATACAATATCACTTGCGATCTTGTCTATGCTGGTGCCCTCAGTCACCAAGAAAATATTGCCCTAGTTAAATTAACTGGATTACCAACCAAAAAGATTTCTAGCGCGAGTCTCAAAGAAAAAGATTTAGCTACTTATCAAGGCTGTGTGCTGATTGATAATCAAGGCACCACCTGTCAGCTATTAGATATCATCAGACAAGCGGAAATTCCGATTACCGTAATTATCGATCACCATAGTCTGCAAGAAGATCTCAATGCCGAATTTGTCGATATTCGGCCTTCGACTCGTGCTACTGCCACAATTCTGACCCAGTACCTCCAAGCAGGACTACTGAAACTAGATAGCAGTGTTGCCGAACATGTCAAATGTGCCACGGCATTGATGCACGGCTTACGCTCCGATACCAATCGCTTGATGCAGGCACAAGAAGAAGACTTTTTGGCGGCGGGATATCTCAGTCGCTTTTATGATGCCCAATTGCTCAATGCTATCTTACAGGTATATCGATCGAAACGGGTGATGGAAGTGATTCAAAGATCCCTAACTAATAGAGTAGTTCAAAATAACTTCTCGATCGCAGGTGTCGGCTATCTCCGCTATGAAGATCGCGATGCAATTCCCCAAGCGGCAGATTTCCTGGTAACAGAGGAGAACGTCCATACGGCGATGGTATATGGCATTGTCCGCGATGAGGATGATGAAGTGGAATTAGTGATTGGCTCCCTCCGCACGTCCAAATTAACCCTCGATCCGGATGAGTTTATCAAAGAAGCATTTGGCAAAAATAGCGAAGGTCGTTTCTTTGGTGGTGGTAGATTCACCGCTGGCGGATTTGAGATTCCCGTCGGGTTCTTGTGTGGCTTCAATGACAACTCTGAATTTTCCAAGATGAAGTGGGAAGTGTTTGATAATCAAATCAAGCAGAAGTTGTTGAAATTGGTCAACCCCACTGATAGCTATTAAGTTGGTTGATAGTTGTAGTCAAGTTTTGATCCCCAATCATCTCACCAAGAATCATACCCAGCCAGGACAAGCGACAACTCATAAGTAAACCTGATGAAACTCATCAGATTAACAAACATGAGAAAACTTTACAAACGTTAACAATAGAGTTAGCTCCACATGTTGGGAGTAGCTGGTGTATTCGGTGGTTCATTGTTCTCCGCAATGCACGAGCGCAACGCTCACAACTTCCCTCTCGATCTAGCTGCTGGTGAAGCTACTCCTGTTGCTTTGACTGCTCCTTCCATCAACGGTTAATTCCGATTTGATTTCGAGATAGACAAAACCCCCTCACATCGTGAGGGGGTTTTGTTTTGTTATTAACCGCCAAGATTTAATGTTTGCGGATTCTGGTGGGCATAATATGTGTATTAGATCGCCGATGGTGGCCATAGATGCAAGTTAGCAATTTTGAGTTTTTAGCATCCCACGAGCCGCAATTAGTGAGGTTGGGGCAATTAGCGGAGCGGTTTTTCGATCAAGATCGGAATAATCGTACCGCAGAATTAGCCCGTCTCCAACTGACGATCGCCCAAACTCAAGCCGAAGTGGAAGCGCAAGCGCAAGCGAGAGTAGATATTGAAGCGCAGGCAAAAATAGCCGATGAGGAGCGATTAGTTTGGGAGCAGTTGGCGTTAGATGCAGAGAGTTCGATTGCGACTCTCACACAGCAATTAGCGACACTTCAGGCAAATACACCTAAGTTTTCTAGTTATCAAACGACGAGTATTCTCCAACGGGCGGCGGATGCGGCACAGAAGTTAGATTTAGATGAGGCGCAAACAAGAGCGATAATCGATCGACAGTTGCGGGATTGTGGCTGGGAAGCGGATACTCAGAGTCTACAGTATCAGTCGGGTACAAGAGGAGTGAAGGGACGAAATATTGCGATCGCGGAGTATCCTACTCAAGATGGTATTGCTGATTATGCTTTATTTGTCGGGACTTTTTGTATCGGCGTGGTTGAAGCAAAACGGCGCAGGAAGAATGTGTCAGGCGCGATCGATCAGGCAGAAAGATACGCGAAGGGGTTACAATTTGCGGGGGAGAGTTGGGGTAAATATGGCGTACCGTTTGTATTTGCCACCAATGGACGACCTTATCTCAAACAGATTGAAACTGAGAGTGGGATCTGGTTTCGGGATGTTCGGTTGGCGACTAATTTGCGCCGCGCTCTGACAGGATTTCCGACACCCGATGGGCTAATCGGACAACTGAAGATCGACGCAAAGGATGCTCATACGGCTCTGAAGGCGCAATCTTTCAACTTTGGCTTTCCACTGCGTTATTATCAGCAAAATGCGATCAAAGCAATTGAGGCTGCCTTAGAGAGCGATCGCCGATCAATGTTGGTGGCGATGGCAACGGGGACGGGTAAAACTAAACTGGCGATCGCATTATTGTATCGGTTATTGACGGCGAAACGGTTTCGGCGGGTATGTTTTGTGGTCGATCGCAGTGCGTTGGGTACCCAGACAGGGGATGAATTTAAGACGACTAAAGTTGTTTCGAGCAAGACTTTTGCGGATATCTTTGGATTGCAAGGGTTGAAGGAAATCGAACCAGAATCGGAAACGAAGGTACATATTTGTACGATTCAAGGATTGGTGAAGCGGGTATTATATGCTAAAGAACCTGGGGATGTGCCGACGGTAGACCAATACGATCTAATTATTATTGATGAGTGCCATCGGGGGTATTTACTCGATCGAGAAATGTCGGATGCGGAATTGAGCTTTCGATCGCAGGATGACTATATTTCTAAATATCGGCGAGTATTAGAACATTTCGATGCGGTAAAGATTGGTTTAACGGCTACTCCAGCTTTACATACCAAAGAAATTTTCGGCGAACCGATTTATAAATACTCCTATCGGGAAGCAGTCATCGATGGCTTTTTAATCGACCACGAACCACCATTTCAGATCGGTACAGAATTAAGTCGGTCGGGAATTGATTTTCAGGCACAAGAGGAGATGGAAGTCTATGATGCGGTGACTGGAACTGTCGATCTGACTAATGCGCCTGACGATCTGCATTTTGATGTCGATAAGTTTAATAAGCAGGTGATTACGGTACCTTTCAATCGGGCAATCGCGAATGAGCTAGCCATTTATATCGACCCCAATTTACCAGGGAAAACATTAATTTTCGCGGCTACTGATGCCCATGCGGATATTATCGTCGATGAACTAAAAGCCGCATTTGAGAAATTTTATGGTGAGATCGAAGATGGAGCGGTGAAGAAACTGACAGGATTGATCGATCAAGTTGGGAAACTAATTAAAGAGTATCGTAACGATAGATTGCCAAACGTTGCTGTGACGGTAGATTTATTAACCACTGGAATTGATATTCCCAAAATCACTAATCTGGTATTCTTGAGAAGGGTAAATAGTCGCATCTTGTACGAACAAATGCTCGGTCGAGCAACTCGTCAATGTGACGAGATTGGGAAGGAGACATTTAGAATTTTCGATGCTGTCGATGTGTATGCCAAAATGCAAACCGTCTCAGAAATGAAACCTATAATTGTCAATCCAAAAATTGATTTAGAACAGCTATTCGCTGAATTTAGTCAAGTAACCACTGACGAAAATCGACAAGTAATTCGCGACCAAATTTTAGTTAAATTGCGGCGTAAAATGCGAAATATTCCCCAACTAGCCCAAGATAGTTATGAGTCTGAAAGTGGGGAAACTGTCGAGCTGACATTACAACGCTTCAAATCGGCACCCCTGACTGAGACAGCGAATTGGGTGCGAGATCGACCACAATTAGGGCAAATATTAGACTGGAATCCCGATGGAAATGGAGCGCGATTATTGCCGATTTCCCATCATCCCGATGAGGTAATATCAGTGACGCGCGGCTATGGTTTAGGACAAAAACCTGATGATTTTCTCGATAGTTTTACTGCCTACGTTCGGGATAATATGAATCAAATTGCCGCCCTCGTCGTAGTCTTACAACGTCCTCGCGAATTGACTCGCGCTCAGTTGCGGGAATTGCGGCTAGAGTTGGATAAGTTGGGATACTCGGATACAGCTTTACAACAAGCGTGGCGAGATACCAGAAATGAAGACATGGCTGCGTCAATTATCGGCTTCATCCGTCAGGCTGCGCTGGGTGATGCGCTGATCCCTTATGATGAGCGGGTGAAGAAGGCAATTCGCCGGATTTTAGCCAAACAGAATTGGACATATCCACAACAGCAATGGTTGCAAAAGATCGGTCTTCAAGTAGCTCGTGAAATCATCGTCGATCAAGCCGCAATCGACCAGGAACCCTTTCAAGCTGATGGTGGGTTTAAAAGACTAGATAAGGTATTTAATGGACAGTTAGAAGCGATTTTGGGGGATATTCAAGAGGAATTGTGGCGGGAGAGAGCTTAATTGGGCAATTCCCGTTCCGGGATGCTGCTCCAATGAGTTTAGGCGAGGTTGAGAGGCTGATGGGCGAGTTAGAATAAGAGTAATCGATTTGCCAAAGACAACGCTTTTGCTTGGGTGTAGCCTTGCTTTTGGCATTAGGCAAACCCTACGCGAACAAATCTAATGACGATGAACGATTCAGGAGTAACATCATGATAGAAACAAATGTCAATTTAACAATCCCACAATTGCAACAACTAGTTACACAGCTACCGATTAACGATCGATGGGGGCTAGTTAAAATATTAATTGAATCATTGCAGCCTAATCTTCAAAATGTTCGGTCTTCAGTAGAACAACCAATCGCAGATGAAGATCATCCGTTAGCAAAATTTTGTGGCTCTATTCAAGATGAAACATTCATTCGTCACCCACAAGGAGAACAATCAGAGCGAGAACCACTAATATGAGATTTTTACTAGATACTAATGTTTGTATCGTCTATCTAAAAGGGAGAAATTTAAGTTTATGATTTAAACTTAAATCTGTTCCAATTCAAGATATTGCCGTGTGTTCGGTAGTTAAGTCGGAGTTGTACTATGGATCGATGAAAAGTGCAAGCCCAGAAAAGAATCTAGCTATTCAACAGACCTTTCTGACTCACATCATCTCGATACCATTTGATGATTCTGCGGCAACTATATTCGGAAGTATCCGCGCTCAGTTAGAGAAGAAAGGTACGCCTATTGGAGCTTACGATCTTCAAATAGCCGCGATTGCACTAGCTAACGATCTAACTCTTGTCACCCACAATACCCGCGAGTTTAGCCGTATCGATAACTTACGGCTTGAAGATTGGGAATTAGAGATGGAGAATTAAGGGGCAAATTATGTATGTCTAAGCGAAACGATCAAGAGTTAATTTCAGATATATTGTCGATCGCATATCTCAGCAAGTACGCTGGTACATGGTGTTAGATGCTGTATGCTGGAAATCTGTGCGGAATTAGGGGAATTATGAGCGATTTACCGAAGGGGTGGGCGACGACTAATTTAGGCAAAATTATTGAACTAAAGTATGGAAAAAGTCTGCCAGCAAAAGATAGACAACATGGCGATATCCCTGTTTATGGTTCCAATGGTCAAATCGGATGGCATAATACCTCTTTGACTGATGGATCGACTATTTTAGTAGGAAGAAAAGGAAGCATTGGAGAAGTTGTCTTTTCACAACTTCCTTGTTTTCCGATAGATACTACATACTTTATTGATGATTTTCAACATATAAGCTACAAATATTTAATTAGTTTACTTAAAAGCTTAAATCTTAATACCCTCGATAGATCTACAGGAATTCCAGGAATTAATCGAAATGATGTTTATGCTATAAATATTCCGCTTCCCCCACTTGCTGAACAACGTCGAATAGTTGCGAAGTTGGATAGTTTGCTCGATCGATCCCGCCGCGCCCGTCAAGATCTAGAACGTATCCCTAAATTACTCGATCGATACAAACAAGCCATCCTCTCTACTGCTTTTAGCGGCGACTTAACAGAAGTATCTCTTTCAAAAGTATGTCTTTCTATCACAGATGGAGATCATCAAGCACCACCTAGAGTAAATGAAGGAATACCATTCATTACAATTTCTGCGATAAATGATGGATTTCTAAGGCTTGAAAAAGCCACTAGATTTGTGCCAGATAGTTATTTTAACTCTCTCTCGTTAAGTCGTAAGCCTGGAAAAGGTGATATTTTATTTTCAGTCACTGGCTCGATTGGTATTCCAGTAATTGTTGATACTTATGAGCCATTTATTTTTCAGCGTCACATCGCAATCTTAAAAACAAACAAAGATATAATTATTGAGAGATACTTGTTTTATATATTAGGAAGTACAGAAATAAAAAATCAAGCTCTGGAAGTGGCAACGGGGACAGCACAATTGACTATACCGCTCGGAGGATTACGAAATTTTCAGATTCCACTTCCGACATTAGTAGAACAAGAAGAAATAGTTAAACGAATTGAAAAACTATTTAAAGTGATCGATCTCATCGCCAAAGAATATCATCAAGCAATTAAACTACTCGATCGACTTGATCGATCCATCCTCGCCAAAGCATTTCGCGGCGAACTAGTTCCCCAAGATCCTAATGATGAACCCGCAGCAGTATTGCTAGAGCGAATTCAGGCAGATAGATCGGCACAGGTGAAAGGAAAAAAGGTAAAATCAAAGTAGATAATCTCAAAGGTTTGTGATGAGTCCCTTACTAGAGCAAGTTTTAGCAGATATCGATCGGCTCGATCCTCAAGAGCGGCTCCAAATTGTCGCTCATTTGGTTCCTGGATGGCGACAACAGCCTGATTTATTAGCCAAGCCGAAGATTAGTCGTAAAGATTTATTCGGTTGTCTGCGCGGACAGATAGAGATATCTGATGACTTCAATGAACCTCTTAGCGATTTTGCTGAGTATATGTATTGAAATTCCTCATCTGCTAGTTCTGAGAGATTTGCCCCTACACCATCGAGATCTTTTCGATAGACTACTCATCGCTCAAGCTCGATCGGAGTCATTAACATTGAGATCGGAAGATAAGCTGTTTAATGATTATCAAGTAAATATTTTATGGTAATTGATTTTAAAGCGATCGATGTAGATAATCTTAAATGAAAATGGCAGCCAGTATGAATATAGAAGATGGAGACGATTTATTCGCTACGAAAACGCCATCAGGCTATGAAATTTCACCATACGATCCTACTTTTGTCGCCAAAATCGAAGCTGCACGGAAAGGGATGATAAAATATCGCAATGCGTTGATTGAATTAGCTAAATGAACGAACCTTGCTGGCTAGTGAATTATTTGATGATGGTGCGTTATGCTGGCGCGATAACACACCCTACGGGACAAATGTAAAGGAGAATATTTAAGAATAACTGTGGCAAAAGACAACTCAACTGGTAAAGGCAATGTCACCCGCGATATCGTGGCGAAATTGTGGAATCTGTGCAATATTCTGCGAGATGATGGGATTACTTATAACGAATATGTCACCGAATTGACTTATTTATTATTCCTGAAAATGTTGGCAGAGACAGGGAAAGAAAGCCGTTTACCTGATGGTTATCATTGGCAAGATTTGGATGCTAAAGAAGGTTTATTGCAGTTAGATTTTTATCGTCAGTTGTTGCTGGATTTGGGCAATCCTGAGAAAGTGATCGATCGGGTAGTATTGGCAATTTTTACGGATGCTCAGACGAAACTCCGCAAGCCGACTAATCTGAAATCCTTGAGCGATGCGATCGATAAACTTGATTGGTTCTCCGCACGGGAAGAAGGTTTAGGCGATCTCTATGAGGGATTACTCGCCAAAAATGCCGATGAGAAAAAGTCTGGTGCGGGACAATATTTTACACCGCGCCCATTGATTGATGCGATTATTCGCCTCGTGAAACCACAAGCGGGAGAAGTAATTCAAGATCCGGCGGCAGGTACGGGTGGATTCTTAGTTGCAGCCGATCAATATATTAGGGAACAAACTAACGATTTCTACACTTTAAGCCAAGCCGAAAATCATTTTCAACACCACCAAGCCTTTACCGGATTGGAACTCGTACCGGATACCCATCGCCTTTGTTTGATGAATCTAATCTTACATGGAATTGAAAGTGGCGTTAGTTGTGGAGATAGTTTATCACCGGATGGCGAGACATTGGGCAGAGCCGATGTGATACTGACAAATCCACCATTTGGCACCAAAAAAGGCGGCGGAAAACCGACGCGGAGTGATTTTTCGGTGACGGCGGATACCTCCAATAAACAGTTGGCATTTGTCGAGCATATCTATCGCGCTCTGAAGCCGAAGGGGAGAGCCGCGATCGTCCTACCAGATAACGTCCTATTCGAGGATAATACCGGACGCAAGCTCCGTCAACAGCTAATGGAACTTTGTAACCTCCATACGATTTTACGCCTGCCCACGGGGATATTTTACGCCCAGGGAGTGAAAACCAATGTGCTGTTTCTCTCTCGCGGCGAAACAGATCGGGCGAATACTCAGGCTGTCTGGGTATACGATATGCGATCCAACATGAATACCTTTGGCAAGACGCGCCAATTAACTCTGGCAGATTTTGCCGAGTTTGAAGCGGCGTTTGGAGCAGATCCGTGGGGAAATTCACCACGCATCGATGGTGGCGAGGAAGGGCGGTTTAGGTGTTTTACCCGCGAGCAGATTGCCGATCGAAATGATAATCTTGACATTAGTTGGCTGCGGGATACCAGTAACGATCCTGAAGATGAGATGACGGAGCCAGGGGAGATTGCGACGGCGATTGCGGATTACTTGCGATCGGCTTTAGGTGAGATTGAGGGGCTGATGGGCGAGTTAGAATAAGAGTCATCAATTTGCCAGAGACAACGCTTTTGCGAACGAATATAATATCGAGAATGTGGGGCGGACGGCGCGGCATCATACGTTTTTTGAGATGTTGGGCAATTTTAGCTTTGG
>JAJAYU010000086.1 GCA_026786125.1 Chamaesiphon sp. | reverse complement strand
GGTCTGAACTTGTTTTAGACCAATTCTTTTCTCATCATAATCTCTTCTATCTCTCGTGAGGGAATGGTTACAGCTCCGCTGTCACCCTCCAAGCTCTAGTTTATTTGACATGTTTAGCGTCTATTTTCTCGATACAGCCGTAAGCCAAATTCGCCTGCTAGAGTCGATCGACAGTTGTGAATATCAGCTTGCATCTGAGCAGATAATAAATCTAGTGGCGTAGACGGGGTATACTGCTCTGATGGTTGGAGAATCGGCACAGCTAGCGCAGCAAACGTAATATCAATTGCCGAAAATCGATCGCCTAATAAGTACTTCCGTCCATCTGCCAAAACTTGATTAACTCGATCAAACACCCCGATGATTTCCTGATAAGATTTGGCAGCGGATGTTGCGGTAATCTTAAAATTCTCACGGATAATCGGCTCGATCTTGGGGAAAATCAGTGGGAATAGCAGTTTCTGCCAAAATGGTACGCCTAGAGTCCAGCGCGGATAGAGAAGTTCGCGAGTGAGTACATGGGAATAGCCCCAGCGACGGGTACTTACGCCCAAAGTGAGGTTGAATAATGTTTCTAGTTCGGTACTAAGTTCCTGTACGTCAGGATCGGTGGGATAGAGTTTCCCTGGAGCAAGTGTATCTAAATACCGCAAGATATCGGTAGAATCGGTCTTAACAATCGAATTTCCAATTAATACTGGCACAGTTGTTCCGCCATATTTCTTGACTGCTCCACGGTGAAATGGCGGCATCTGAGGCAATTCTTGAAATGGGATCTGGAGGTAGTCTAGTGCCCACCGCACTTTCTCAACATAATGGCTAACTGGAATAGTAATTAGTCGAAAGTTAGTTGACATAAATCCGATCCTATTTGTCTTTGGTATTTCATATCTTAGCAATTGCGCTTGCCGGATTGAATTTATCCTCATCAGTTTGCCGCAATCGCTACTGTCACAAATCCATCCTCAACATCAAGCCGAAATTTTTGCTTAGGTACTAATAGAATATTTGTTTGCGCCGCACATAGAGCGGCTGCTTCCGCCACGCTGACAGTCCCGACTAGTGAAGATACTCGTTGAGACGGATTAGTAACAGTAACGAAATTTAGCCGTTCTGGGCTGTAAATTTTTAAAAACCAACCTGATTCCCGACAATATTCAATCAATCCTGGCTCATTTACTTTGCGATCGAGTGTTGCAAGTCCCGCAACTGTGGCAAGATCTAGATTGTACTCGGTGAATACTGACTCGATCGCTCGCTGAATAGTAAGCTTCGAGACACCCCGCTGACAGCCGATCCCTATCCATAAACCCATGTCGAATGAAGTCACTGGTAAAACACTATATTTAGTCGGTACGCCGATTGGAAATCTGGGTGATATGACGATGCGGGGGATTCAGGTATTGCAAGATGTTGATACAATTGCCGCCGAAGATACTCGCCACACAGGGAAATTATTGCACCACTTTCAGATCAAGACACCCCAAATTAGCTATCACCAGCATAACGAACAACAGCGCATCCCCGAACTAATCGGTCAATTGCAATCAGGTAAATCGATCGCCCTCGTTACCGATGCTGGGATGCCAGGAATTTCTGATCCTGGTTATTTAATTGTTGCAGCTTGCGTTGCTGCGGGGATTCGAGTGATTCCAATTCCTGGCGTGACAGCAGTAATTACCGCTGTGAGTGCTTCGGGATTGCCCAGCGACAGGTTTGCCTTTGAAGGCTTTTTGCCAGCCAAAGGGCAAGAACGCAAGGATCGGTTAGAAGGGGTTTGTGGTGATGCGCGTACGCTAGTGTTTTATGAGTCACCCCATCGATTACGTCAGACTTTAGCCGACTTTGGAAGTACATTTGGTGCAGATCGACAGATCGCGATTGGCAGAGAATTAACCAAATTACATGAGGAATTTTGGCGAGGAAGTATCGGTGGAGCGATCGATCATTACACACAAACCGAACCACAAGGGGAATATGTCCTGGTGCTAGCAGGCGCACCTGTTAGCCATCCCACTCTGTCAGATGAAGCGATCGATCGAGCCTTAATTGAATTGATGCTAGCAGGAACATCTCGATCTCAAGCTAGTAAGATTGTCGCTGAACAAATCTCTCAATCACGTCGATATGTCTATCAACTGGCACTGGCGATCGATCTCGATGCTGCTAAAAGTGCGATGGAAAAGGAATAAACCTCCCACAACAACGCAATAAATCATCTAACGGCGACTCATCAAATCTCAGTTACTGCTACTTCCAAATCCGATCGAGTGCCCATATACACCACCGAAACCCCCTCACAGGTGCGCTTAATTAATCCACCTAGTACTTTGCCAGGGCCGACTTCGATCGCCTGGGTGATGCCTAATTCGGGCAACTGGAGCGATATTTCTCGCCACCGCACCGCACCCGTAATTTGTCGATCGAGACGTGATTTTAATTCAGTCCCATCAGTTGCCGAAATTGGTGCAACATTTGACAGTACAGGGATTTTGGCATCATGGAACGTGATTGGAGCCAATAGCTGCCCAAACTCGGCGGCGGCTGTTGCCATCAGCGGTGAATGGAAGGCACCAGAGACTTTCAGCGGAATCGCCCGCTTTAATTTGATTTGAGCGACTACCGCCGCAATCCCCGCTGCGGTGCCCGAAATTACAGCTTGCGCGGCACTATTATCATTCGCTAAAACTACGCCTTCAGTTGCTGCAATCACATCATCTAATTGCCCTCGATCAAATCCTAATAGAGCTGTCATGGCACCTTCAGAAGCTTGAGCCATCAATTCGGCACGACGCTTGACTAGTTGCAATCCCGTCTCAAAGTCAAACACCCCAGCCGCATATAGTGCGACAAATTCACCTAAACTATGTCCAGCAACAACATCAGCAGTCAAGCCTTTCTGCTTGAGCAAGTCTACTAAAATACTTTCAATTACATATAGACAGGGCTGAGTATATTGAGTGTTTGCCAGTTTTACTTCATCATTTTGGCAGATATCCACAATCGACCAACCTAGAATTTCAGCAGCTTGATCGAATGTTGCTTTTGCTGAATCTATGTCTAATAAATCCACCCCCATCCCCAGAATTTGCGATCCTTGACCAGGAAATACCCATGCAGTTTTCATGTTAATTGTTAGTTATTAAAGTTTTCGGTTTGAGGTAGATGATTAAGTAGGTTCTGCTTTTGGTAACAATTGATCATAAGCTGGGATTTTTAGAAATCCTTCCGCTTCAACCACAACTGGCAATCCATGCTTGATGCCGATTGCGGCAACTTCTGTCGCTGTTAAATTGCCAGTTACCGATAATTTGCTAGCCAATTCTTGTAATAAAGGTTTGTTAAAAGCTAATAGCTCTCTCGTTTCAGATACTAGCCGTGCAATCATTTTCTCAATATCATTATCGGTTGCTTTCATTTCCATACTATGACCATATTCGAGCGTATAGTTAGCCTGAAATTCATCATCAAAACCGTAGCGGCGAATATAATCGATCGTGATTTTGGTGGCTTGTTCGCGATCATGAATCCGCCCAACGGAAGCTAGTTTATCCCCAAACATAATATCCTCAGCCAGCCCACCTGCGAGATAAATTTTAATTTGGCGAACTAAATTTTCTTTGGTTTCATAAATCTGATGTGGGAACGTAAATCCACCCGCATAACTACTGGCTAATTTAGATTTTAGTTGTAATGGTGCCAAGCCAAACAACACCATATAAGCTACCGCATGACCAGATTCATGGACACTAATATTGGCAACAGTTGCTTCTAAATTACTCTGGCGGATTTTATCAATTCGACCTGTAAACGGAATTTCTTCTAGCTGATAACCAATCTGGGCGGTAATTTGTGACTTGTCAAAATCATAGACGATATCAATGTTTTTCTCACTTCGCAATAGTGCCGTAAATAAGAATTTAGCCAGATTAGTTTCTAAAATATCAACTAAACTCGAAAATACTGGACGGACACCTTGGACGGGAAATACACCATTGCGGTAGACTAGCTCATGCACAGATTGATCGACACTTAAAGTCACATCAAATTTAGCTTTAGTTGTGGCAATAATTCGATCAATCTCATACTCAATTAGTTTCTCAAAGTCACACTTTTTGAGACTGGCATAAATCAAATGAATATTCCCAAATCTAGCTACTTGTTCGGGACGAAAACTCTTGCTCAGAGCATTCTTGATATCCACCATCGTAATCTTCTTGGTGAAAGCATGAAAGATATCTGCATCGACATCTGATTCCGCAATTTGGGTTGCCATTGAAAAAGCTTCATCCAAGTTACCACTAATAATCAGCAGAGTTTTGGAATGATCGATCGGTTCATATACTTTTTTCTTCTGTTTAGCTTGACGAATCTGTTCGATCATCTGCATCTGAGACATATCGGCAATATCTGAAACTTCGCCATCTAATTGCAACATCGACTTGAGATTTTGGGCTTCGTAAAACCCTAATACTGGATTTTCATCGACATCTTCCTCACCCCGTTCTTTGCGCTTCTTGATATTTTTCTGCTGATACAAGTAATCCTGAATATAATAATCCAGATCGTCTCTAACTCGTTTCGACAATTTACCATCACTTAATAGTTCCCAAAAGTCAGTAAACTTCGATGACTGTACCGGAGTACCATCCGCATTGATTGTATTAAAACGTTGAATTTCATCAAACAAAACTATTGCTGGTTTACCGTCACTAATACTATTTCGATTTAGTGCCGATCCCACCGAACTATCCCAAGAACTACCCTCGGTGTGACTGAGTTCGATCTCCACAAACCGATCTTGGAAATTCAGACATTTCACCAATCTGCGGACTAAATCTGTTTTACCTACCCCTGTCATTCCCCACAAATTGACGATGATTGGACGGCTCAAAATCTCTGGCATTAAATACCAAATCTGAATATAATTAAGCAGATCGTCGATAGTTTCATCAATACCAATAAAGTGAGTTTTAAGTTCGATTCGGGTAGTTTCTAAGATTTGTTTCCGCGATTCAATCTGCTGAAAATCAACTTCCATAATCTAGGGGTTAGGGGTTAGGGATCAGGCTTTAGATTTTAGACTTTAGGCTTTAGGGATTAAAGATGTAATATGTAGTCGTTATCAACTATCAATAATCATTTATCATTAAATTATTTAATTACCCCATTTAAAAATGGCAACCCCCCAACTTAAACCAGCTCCAACGCAAGACGTAGCGTTCTTGACACATGGTTCATTTTTACAAAAT
>JAJAYU010000085.1 GCA_026786125.1 Chamaesiphon sp. | reverse complement strand
CGCAGTCTGAAGACGTGCGGCTTCCAGCCATCCCACTCTCTCCTGGTGAGAATTCGTTTGCAGATCTGCCACGAACGAGAAAACAAAATCGATTAGCTCTAATTTACCTTGATGGTGTGTTCTGATACAAGCTTTATCGACTTGATAAATCCAAATTATCGATAAACTTTACGATCGCGACATTACTGCAAGAAAATCAAATTAGGATTGCTGTATTTAATATCATCAGAATCTCCACCGATGACGATTGCCCCTACATATTCGGTGGAAATTTCTAGTCGCTGAATCTGCCAAATTCCAGCGATGGGAGCGGAAATAATCTCGGCAGGAGTGCGTGGATCGATCGAGACTTCGATTTGGTCTAATGGGGTGCTCAGTCCAGTCCCACAGGCTTTGAGATAGGCTTCTTTTTGGGTCCAAGCATGGAAAAATGCTGCTTGCTGGAGGGAAACTGGGAGGCGATGAAAGATGGCTCGCTCATTAGCTGAAAAAAACCTGTCAACTAAATCTGTTGCAGGTAAAGGATGAATATATTCCAAATCAATCCCAACTGGATATTTGGCACTAATGGCATATACGGCTCGATCGCCAGAATGAGATAGATTAAACTGAAGATCCTCACCTTCAACGGCAGGCTTGCCCTGTTGTCCATAACGAAACACAACATCAGCGGGACTACGATCTAGATACTGACTGAGAATCTGGCGTAAATATCCCCGTGCCACAGTCCACCGATTGCCATGCAGAGGATTGATCAATTTAGCGGCGCGTTGACGTTCCTGAGCAGTTAAAAATTGACTAAAATGGTTAATTTGATCGAGATCTAAATTGAGATCGAAATTCCAGACATGGACATCGCGCTCTAATAACATCAACATGCATAGATCTGTGGGACAGTGAATAGTAGATAATTAGGAGAACTTGTTCGACTCCTACTCAAATTTACCAGCTAACCTCTGCATTTTAGATGGAGAATTGCCGCGATCCGGCTCAACTGGAATCAACAAGCTCCTGTAAATTATTGTCATTCTTCCTAGATTTAGTCAAAGCATATGCGAACCCACTATTGCGGCACAATCCGTACCGAACAAATTGGCGAAACTGTTACCCTCTGCGGATGGATTGATCGTCGCCGCGATCTTGGTGGGGTAATTTTTCTCCATTTACGCGATCGATCTGGTTCGGTGCAGTTTGTCAGCGATCCTGTCCGCACGCCCGATTCCTATCATCTCGCCGAAACCCTCCGCAGTGAATATGTAGTTAAAATTACTGGGAAGGTTTATCGTCGCCCCGAAGAATCCCTCAATTCTCGCATCCCTACAGGCGAGATTGAAGTCTATGCCGAGCAAATTGAGGTGCTCAACCGCGTTCAAAAGCAACTACCGTTCCAAGTATCTGCCAGTGAGGATGAAACATCGGTACGCGAAGATTTACGGCTCAAATATCGCTATCTAGATCTACGCCGCGAACGGATGAGTGCCAATCTGCACCTCCGCCACCAAGTAATCAAAACTATTCGCCGCTTTCTCGAAGATAAATTTAATTTCATCGAGATTGAAACACCCATTTTGACACGCTCCACTCCTGAGGGTGCCAGAGATTTTATCTTACCTAGTCGCGTCAACTTAGGTGAATGGTTTGCCCTGCCTCAGTCACCCCAGCTATTCAAACAACTACTGATGGTATCGGGATTTGATCGATATTATCAAATCGCCCGCTGTTTCCGGGACGAAGATCTCCGCGCCGACAGACAGCCAGAATTCACGCAGTTGGACATGGAAATGAGTTTCATGGATCAAGAAGAGATTATGGATCTTAATGAGGAATTGATCTGTCAAATCTTTAAAGAAATCAAGCATCTCGAAATTCCTCGTCCATTCCCCCGCTTAACTTATGCCGAAGCGATGGATAGCTATGGTTGTGACAAACCAGATACCCGCTTTGACTTAAAATTAGTCAATGTTTCCGACTTATTCAAAGACTCCCAGTTCAAAGTATTTTCAGGTGCAATCGCTAGTGGTGGAATTGTCAAAATATTACCCATTCCTGGTGGGAACCAAACCATCTCCAATGTGCGGATCAAGCCAGGTGGCAACCTGTTCAAAGAAGCTAACGAGGCGGGTGCCAAAGGTTTAGCCTATATTCGTGTCCTCGAAAATAACGAAATCGACACCATCGGCGCGATCAAAGATTCGCTCACCCCAGAAAGCAAGCAACAATTATTAACCATTACAGGTGCTAAACCTGGAGACTTACTGCTATTCGGTGCTGGTAATGCCGCAATGGTCAATAAAACACTCGATCGATTACGCTTGGTAATTGGGCGCGAACTGGGCTTAATCAATGATGAACAAGTTAATCTACTCTGGGTCACAGACTTCCCCATGTTCGAGTGGAACGCCGATGAAAAACGGCTCGAAGCTATCCACCATCCTTTCACCGCGCCCCATCCAGACGATCTTAGCGATCTGACAACCGCCCGTGCCCAAGCTTACGATATTGTCTACAACGGTACCGAAGTCGGCGGCGGTAGCGTGCGAATTCACCAACGGGAAATCCAAGAACAAGTATTTACAGCCATCGGCTTATCCCCTGAAGAAGCCCATGACAAATTTGGCTTCCTGCTCGAAGCCTTTGATTATGGCACCCCACCCCACGGCGGTATTGCCTATGGGATCGATCGATTAGTGATGCTCCTGGCGGGCGAAGAATCCATCCGCGACGTGATCGCCTTCCCCAAAACCCAACAAGCCCGCTGCCCACTCACCAATGCCCCTGCAAGTGTTGATGCCAAACAGCTCAAGGATTTGGAGGTGATTTCTACCTATAAGCCAAAGGCGGAATAGGAACGGGGAGACGAGGAGACGGGGAGATGAGGAGAATAAATCAGCCCCCAGTCCCCAAGTCCCCCAGTCTCCTAAAAACAAACGATATCTATTTTCAAGATTCTGTGCTATCATATTAGATGAAGATTATTTTCGGCTGTATGGTTCTTTTTACAAGCTTTTCTCCGAATCTAACTCTCTACACCTACAGGATTCTGGAGACAGCGATATGTCAATTTACGTCGGCAATTTATCCTACGAAGTTACGCAGGATGACTTGACTCAAACTTTTGCTGAATACGGCAAAGTAAAAAGAGTTCAATTGCCAACCGATCGGGAAACTGGTCGTCTACGCGGTTTCGCATTTGTTGAAATGGAAACAGATGCTGAAGAATCTGCTGCTATCGAAGCTCTCGATGGCGCGGAATGGATGGGTCGCGACCTCAAAGTAAACAAAGCTAAACCACGTGAAGAGAAAGGCTCTTTCGGTGGCGGCGGCGGTGGTGGCGGAAATCGCCGCTACTAGATTCGATCTTCTATAGTTCGAGTCTGATGTCAAAAGGACAGGCTATGAGTCTGTCCTTTTGTGGCTAGTAAATAGCTGAACGAAATTAATTCCTTCAGCTTTAGTTAAGTAAGATTGTGGATAGGTTAGGATGTCTCAAGTAATTCCCGGTGAAAGTGAAGGCATTGAGTCCGTGCTACGCCGATTCAAGCGAGAAGTCTCCAAAGCGGGGATTTTTCCTGATATGCGGAAACACAGACATTTTGAAACGCCAATTGAAAAGCGTAAGCGTAAAGCGATCGCTAGACACAGACAAAATAAGCGCAGATTTTAATCTTTGCTTGTCTAAAATATTTAAAACTACTAATCTGCTCGGAGAGTATCCATTACTCAATCGAGCAGATTTTTAGTAGATATATTAATTGTTGTGCAGTTTAAAAGGTAGAGGCAATTTATGAATTGCCCCTACCTTTTAGACTGCTAATTGTTATTTGAGGTTAGCCGCAGCGAAATCCCAATTTACCAAGTTGTCCAAATATGTACTGATAAAATCGGGACGACGATTTTGGAAATCCACATAGTAAGCGTGCTCCCAAACATCCAACGTAATCAGCGGAGTTTGGCCGTGAACGAGGGGGTTTTCAGCATTACCAGTCTTGGTAATCTTGAGGGTACCACCGTCATTTACCAACCATGCCCAACCGCTACCAAATTGAGTAGTCGCAGCAGTTTTGAAATCTGCTTTAAATTGGTCAAAACTACCGAATGCTGCATCGATTTTGGCAGCTAACTCGCCAGTTGGGACTCCGCCACCGTTTGGCTTCATCGATTTCCAGAAGAAAGCATGGTTCCAAACTTGAGCAGCATTATTAAAAATACCTGCCTTACTAGCATCACCAAAACTAGCCTTGACAATATCTTCAATAGATAAATCCGCCATTGGCGTGTCTTTGGTAAGATTGTTGAGGTTAGCTACATAAGCAGCATGGTGTTTACCGTAGTGAAACTCAAACGTCTTGGCAGACATGTGTGGCTCTAAAGCACTGACATCATAAGGTAAAGCTTCTTGTACAAACGCCATTGAGGGATGCTCTCCTAGATTAATATTGGTATTCTCACTCTTTGCTGACTATAGCAAATTTAACCAAGTGGCGGGAGATTGTAGAGCTATGAATTCTGGACAACTGTACGCTCAGCTACTCTAGTTGACAGTTAGCCAAATTTCTTAACTAAGCTGTTTGGCTGAGATAAATACATCAAGTGGCGGATCGCAACAGGTGGATTTACGGGTAATATTAATTACATTAGTTACCCAATAACTACTGCAACCCTAGATCGCTCCTCACAGACGATCTATTTTTTATTGGTTGGCGATCGAGATCGAAAAATGTCAAAATAGAAAGTAAATCCCAAAATCAGCCAAAATTGCCATGCAGCCAAATATTGAAATCTATACATGGCGAACTTGCCCATTTTGTATTCGTGCCAAGGCTCTATTAAAAACCAAGGGTGTCGAATTTACTGAATATTCGATCGATGGTGACGAGGATGCCCGCGCTGAATGTCCAAAAGAGCCAATGGCAAACGCTCTCTCCCCCAAATTTTTATCGATGATGCCCATATCGGCGGTTGTGATGATATTCACGATCTAGATGACCACGGCAAGTTAGATACTTTACTCGGCATCGCCTAGTTAATAACGCCAAACTAAAAAGCAGCAGACATATTATTTATGCCTGCTGCTTTTTGATCGTATGGGCACGGAGGGACTCGAACCCCCGCTCCTCAGGACCGGAACCTGATGCTCTATCCACTGAACCACGTGCCCTCAGTCGAGAATCTAATGATAACACGATTGGCAAAATTAAACTACCGATCAAATTGAGAATAAAAAACAAAGTGGCTGCAATCATTGAAGATGGCAACCACTTGAACAGGCTATATGATGCGGATGGGGAGACTCGAACTCCCAAGGACAAGTCCACACGCACCTCAAGCGTGCGCGTATACCAATTCCGCCACATCCGCTTGTAAAATTTTCTTGAGGTGCGCTTTATGCGCTTTGCTAAGATATCACTATTAATTGGAAGAGTCAATAGGCAGGGATGAGGCTTTAACTCTGCGACAATCGCTTAACTTCCACGCCACCCAACATTCGATCGGCATCCCAGAGCAGATCGGGAATCTTCGCAGCATGGGGACTATGAGTGAGACAGGCAGAAAAATCTAGATCCTTAACATTGGTAGCCTTCGCACCTGGAAACCAATGTCCACCATTTTCCAGCAAGTTATAGCGCATTTTGCCATACTCAACCATGTCATAAGCGATCGCCAAGTTCCTGAGCCAGAGGATGGTGTGCATATTGATCTCCCCAGGTGTATCTGTATGGGCTGGCAAGCCGTCCTTCCAGGTTTTTACCCACTCTTCCCCAAGTTTCTCGGTGGCGGCACGTTCTAATCGATCAATGATGGGTGGCAATAGTTCGGCAGCGCGGGCTAATAGCGGGAGTGTCTTGAGATGTTCGTCAAAATCACTGGGAGTGGCGGCACCAACGCTGAGGGTATGAATCTGGGAATGGCTGAGACAAAAGAGATTATTAAATACAATCGGACTCAGTGGTTGACAGAGTTCGACGAGTTTTGCCGATGGTTGATTTAGCAAGCCACCCTTATTAGTGGGGCTGATGATAAATACGCCCATGTCGTGACGGGTAGCGGCTTCTACCGCAGCCCAATTAGTTTGGTTAATATAGTACCAATGGAGATTGACATAATCAAACTTGTCAGTTTCGATCGCTTCTAGAATAATATCTAGCGGCGCATGGGTGGAGAAACCAATCGATCTGATTTTCCCCTCAGCCTGAAGCTGTTTCGCCATCTCCCAGCAGCCACCAGCACCCACGGCAAAATCCAGGGTTGCTCGATCGTTAATTCCATGTACACCAAATAGATCGACGTACTCTAAATTGAGCCGATCCAAGCATAATTCAAACGTTTTGCGAAACTCACGGGGATCGGCAACAGGGGCAACCTTAGTTTGAAAGATAAAATCTTTGCGGTTTAATTTCGGTAAGATCTGGCCGAGCTGAACTTCTGATGAACCGTAGAATCTAGCCGTTTCAATATGGGTGATACCGACTTCTAGCGATCGACGAATTGTCGCTTCCAGGTTAAGCTGATTCTGATCAGGAATTTCCGACATCGGTAGATCTTGCCATTTATGTTGGTAGCGCATTCCCCCACAGGAAAAAACTGGCATCTGTAATTCAGTTCGACCAAAGCGACGATATTCCATAGTTATCTGACTGTCACACTTACTTAACTAAACTCTCTCATTTTAGCGGCAAGAATCTTTTGATTCCGCTTCCCAATTAATAGATTCGGTCATATATTCAGATCATCGATCGATATCAGCGGTAAATTTTATGACCACACTAGATCAACCAAACATGCTCGATAGTTTAATCAAAGACTGTATATATCATGAGTATACAAAAGCCGCAGACCCAATTGGATCTGGAGCTATCTCTCAAGTACCGTTTGCCGAATTTGGCAGTGAGTTACATCAAACTGGTAGTACCCGAATTATCCCGCTCGATATCAGTGAACAACTGGGCTGTCGGGGGCCAGCGACCAGTCCAGCCCTTTGTGCCAACTTTGTGCGGATTTTAGCTGGGGAAGACTTGGCGACGAATTTTAATGCCACATCGCAAATATTTTATGTGATGAGTGGTAGTGGGCGGACTGAATTTGATGGTATGGATATCTGCTGGAATAGTGGTGATTTTGTAGTGTTGCCGATTGGTCAGGAAACACGGCATTTTGCAATTACTGATGCTGCGCTCTACCTAGTACACGATCAGCCACTGCTGCAATACCTGGGCGTGAAAGCTGATATTCAACGCTTCAAACCAACACTTTATACCGCCGAAAATTCGTTACGAGAGTTGGCTAAAGTGAGAAAGGAAGCGGAATCTGTCAATCGCAACCGGATTAGTGTCTTGCTTGCTAACAAGGAAATAGACCAAACTTTAACGGTGACACATACGCTATGGGCGATGCTCGGCGTACTGCCAAAGGGCGCAGTCCAATCACCCCATCGGCATCAATCAGTGGCACTAGACTTGATTTTAGATTGCGATCCTGGCTGCTATACGCTGGTTGGCACCAGTATTTCTACAAATGGCAAAATCATCAACCCGACTAAAGTAGATTGGAAACCCTATTCAGTTTTTATCACACCTCCAGGTTACTGGCACGCTCATTATAATGAGTCCGGTAGTGAGGCTCATTTAATACCCATGCAAGATGCTGGATTGCACACTTATCTGAGAACTTTGGATATCAAATTTAGCTGATTTTAATAATCAGTAGTTAGGCGCAAATATTTGGTGGAAACTGTATAAAACAGGTGAATTAAGAGATTGGGATCCGATCGAATATCAAGCGACTCACTTTTAATTAATCTATGACAATCACTGATGATTTCAACTGTGGCCAGAAGAATCAGCCTTCAAAATATCAGATGATTTATGATGTGGTCAGAAAGATTCCGGCTGGAAAAGTCCTGACCTATGGACAAGTTGCTGAATTAGCGGGCTTGTATGGTAAAGCTAGATTGGCAGGTTACGCCCTATTTCGGGTCGAACTAGAATCTGATATTCCGTGGCAACGAGTTGTCAATGCCAAAGGTGAAATTTCTTACTCTGAAGCCCGATGTGGTGGGGACTATTTACAAAAAACTTTACTGGAACAAGAAGGAATTGAATTCAAAGTCAACAATTGCATCGATCTCAAAAAATATCGATGGCAACCACCATTAGATTTGATGGATGAATAGCTATAGTAGCTACAAAAAAGGCATACTCAACGGTATGCCTTTTTTAATTAATTAATTAATTAGCTAGTTCGATTATTCACCGACTGGAGCGAGTAAATCGGGTAAGATAATCGGTAGTTTTTCTTGCTTAGGTGTGACGATCGCTTTACCATCTTCGCCGATATCGACGATTGAGGTATCACCATCTTTGAGCCGCCCAGAGAGCATTTCTTCAGCGAGAATGTCTTCTAGTAAGCGCATAATTGCTCGACGCAGTGGTCGGGCACCGTAGGCAGGATTGTAACCTTCATCAATCAACCGATCCTTGAACCGATCTGTGACTTCCAGATGGATTCCTTGCTCGGTCAGGCGACCGAAGAGATCCTTGAGCATGATGTCGGCGATTTCTTTGACTTCCGGCTTGGTGAGCTGTTGGAAGACGATGATTTCATCCAGACGGTTGAGGAATTCAGGACGGAAGTAGTTCTTCAGCTCTTCATTGACCAAGCTGCGGATCCGGTTGTAAGTTGCTTCGGTTTTATTGTCCGAGAACTCGAAACCTAATCCACCACCACCTTTCTCGATTACTTTGGAACCGACGTTGGAGGTCAAGATGATCATTGTATTCTTGAAGTCTACCGTGCGACCTTTGGCATCGGTGAGGCGACCATCTTCTAAAATTTGCAGGAGCATATTAAAGATGTCTGGATGCGCTTTCTCGATTTCATCGAATAGTACGACGGTGTAAGGCTTGCGACGAACGGCTTCGGTCAGTTGACCACCTTCGCTGTAGCCGACGTAGCCGGGAGGTGAACCGATCAGTTTGGAGACGGTGTGACGCTCCATGTACTCGGACATATCCAACCGGATCATCGAGTCTTCGGAGCCGAAGAAGTAGTTTGCTAGAGCCTTCGTTAGCTCAGTTTTACCAACTCCAGTTGGGCCAGAGAAGATGAAACTGGCGATCGGACGGTTAGGATTTTTCAACCCGACACGAGCACGACGAATTGCGCGGGAGACAGCCTTAACCGCCTCTTCTTGCCCGATCAACCGCTGATGGAGGGTTTCTTCCATATTTAGCAGTTTGACCGACTCAGATTCGGTTAATTTGCTGACAGGTACCCCAGTCCACGAAGCGACGATGTGGGCGATGTCTTCTTCGGTGACTTCGGGCATGACGCGAGTTTCGGTCTCATCGGCAGCTTTCTTGGTTTGAGCGATCGTTTTGATCTCCGCTTTGATTTCGAGTTCGCGGTCTTTGAGGGATCCGGCTTTATCAAAATCTTGAGAGCGAACGGCTTCGTCTTTCTCTTTGAGCACTTTCCGCAATTCTTTATCCAGCTCTTTCGCCGCAGCGGGGAGTTGGGAATTGAGCAAGCGGACGCGGGAGCCAGCTTCGTCCATCAGATCGATCGCTTTGTCTGGGAGGAAACGATCGGAGATATAACGATCGGCTAATTTCGCCGCAGCTTCTAGGGCAAGGTCGGTAATTTTTAGTTTGTGGTGTTGCTCATAGCGTTCGCGCAATCCGTGGAGGATTTCGATCGTTTCATCCACACTAGGCTCGCCGACCATTACTGGTTGGAACCGACGCTCTAGAGCGGCATCCCGTTCGATGTGCTTGCGATACTCATCCAAAGTGGTTGCACCGATACATTGCAGCGCACCCCGTGCTAGAGCAGGTTTGAGAATATTTGCAGCATCGATCGCACCTTCCGCAGCACCAGCACCGATCAAGGTATGAACCTCATCGATTACCAGGATCACGTTTCCGGCTTGACGGATTTCATCCATGATTTTTTTGAGACGTTCCTCAAATTCACCACGGTACTTGGTACCAGCGACGAGCAAGCCAATGTCGAGGGTGACAACCCGCTTATCTTCGAGGATATCGGGGATATCCTGATTGGCGATCCGCTGGGCTAAACCTTCAGCGATGGCTGTTTTACCAACACCAGGTTCGCCAATTAAGACCGGATTATTTTTAGTGCGTCGGCCGAGGATTTGGATCACTCGTTCGATTTCCTTGGCACGTCCGACCACAGGGTCTAATTTACCATCGTGAGCCATTTGGGTCAGGTTGGAACCAAACTCATCCAGTGTCGGCGTTTTATTGCTACCACCCGATCGACCGCCAGCAGTTGCTGTAGCAGTTTCAGAGGTTTCGCCCAGCATCCGAATTACCTGAGTCCGAACTTTGGTTAAGTCCACACCGAGATTTTCGAGCACTCTGGCGGCTACGCCTTCACCTTCACGGATTAAACCGAGTAAAAGGTGTTCAGTGCCAATATAATTATGTCCAAGTTGGCGGGCTTCTTCTAGAGATAGCTCCAGAACACGCTTCGCTCTTGGGGTGAAGGGGATTTCAACTGCAACAAAACCCGAACCACGTCCGATAATTTTCTCAACTTCGATCCGTGCATCTTTGAGGTTGATCCCCATTGACTTCAAGACCTTTGCTGCTACACCAGTACCCTCGCCAATCAATCCCAATAGGATCTGCTCGGTACCGACAAAATTGTGCCCCAGGCGACGTGCTTCTTCCTGGGCCAGCATGATTACTTTAATGGCTTTTTCTGTAAAGCGTTCAAACATGGCTGTCTTCCATCCCCTGCTTCCTGTGTCATTATATCTTAACACAGTAAATTTAGCGATTGGGAATAGTTATTTAGTCGATCGGGTTCGGTAATAACTACTATTCATGGGGGGATATGGATCGGAGATCTTCATACTTACTATGTGGGGAAATATCATAAGACTAGGACTAAGGTGCCAATTACAATCAGCGCACCCCCCAGAATGACTTTGAGGGTGAGGGGTTCATGGAGAAAAATAGCTGAGAATAAGATTACCATCACCACACTAGCTTTATCGATCGGGGCTACTTGAGCGGCTTTACCTAGTTGCAATGCTTGGAAGTAAAAAATCCACGAGCACCCAGTCGCAATCCCCGAACAGATCAGAAATATCAGTGTGCGAGTAGAAAAGGTCGTGAGCTGACTAATAGTCCCCTGTGCTAAAACTATCCCCCAAGCCATGAACAGAATTACCACCGTTCGCACTGCCGTAGCTAAATTAGGATCGATGTTTTCGATGCCAATCTTGGCAAAGATGGTAGTTAAAGCCGCAAAAAAAGCTGAAAGTAAAGCGTAAATCCACCAAAGATTGGAGCTGTTTTCCATGTCCGAGTAAGTTGCCAAAATTCGTGGATGATTAATTTTTTGATGGGTGTGAGATAATGTGTCAGTCCGATCGAGACAGCACACTCTTCAATTATGCCAAACTTAGACTCTTTTCCCAGCACTTATCGATCACCTGAGAAATCTAAATTGGGGTATTTTTACGATCAACCTGGTACTACCCCAGGACAATTAAATATTCATGCCGACGCACCACCAGCAGATATAGTTCTAATTGATTATGATCGAGATCGATCTACTCGCATTTCTGTGTCAGATCCAGAGTCAATCCCTGAATATCTAGAGACACATACTGTCTCTTGGATTGATGTATTAGGATTGGGAAATGCAGCTACTTGGGCGACGTTGAGTCCGATTTTTAATTTACATCGCTTGTTAGTTGAAGATGTTGTAAATGTGCCCCAGCGTCCCAAAATCGAGCATTACCAAGATCAATTATTAATTATTGCAATTATGGTAGTGATAAATCCAGATGGCACCGGATTTACCAAGGAACAAGTTAGTTTAGTATTGGGCAAAAATTATCTACTGACAATTCAAGAAGAGCCAGAAGAAGATTGTTTTCACGGTGTGCGCCGACGGATTGAAGCTGATCGCGGCATCATCCGCAAGCAAGGTGCTGACTATCTTGCTTACTGCCTTCTCGATGCAATCGTTGATGGTTTTTTCCCTGTGTTGGAATATTATGGCGAACTGATTGAGCATCTGGAAGATGAGGTGATGCTCACACCCACTCGAGCTACTCTTGCAAGAATTCATAAAATCCGCCGCGAATTACTAATCCTCAGGCGGGCAATCTGGCCACTCCGAGATGCGATCAATTCCTTGATTCGTGATGGT
>JAJAYU010000084.1 GCA_026786125.1 Chamaesiphon sp. | reverse complement strand
GGGATTATTGCTGTGTTCGAGAAATACGGTGGGGATTCCGCGTTTTTGTGCGCGCTCGTTCGGCTTTATATGTGGTTTATTATGAATTAGGACTGCGATCTTGGCTTTTTATTTGCCACTCTTGATCGATTTAGCAACTGCTTCAAAATTGCTCCCACTACCCGATGCCATCACTCCGAGGATCAGTGGGGGCAGATTTTTAGTGGTAGTTATCGGTGTTGGTGAGATCAGGCTAGGTGTATCAGTCATGGCTGGGTGGAAGGTGAGAATCGATCGAAGTGCCCCAAGTTGTTATAGCATTTCTCACTCAAATCCTGTATCGGTATTTACTACTCCACCTTGTATATCAGATTGATGATTGGGTAAAATGAAGAAGGATCGGCGCACAGATCCGATCAATGCTACTAATTCACACTTCTCCTTGCGGAGAGGTTTCACCAACGGCTACGCTAACACTGCAAGCCATCCACCTTTAAAATATGAGTTTTACCGAAACGATCGAGAAACCAGCTACCATTCGCAGACTCGCGCCCAACTACAAAGTGTTGTTGCACAATGACGATCATAATGGGATGGAGCATGTAGTGGAGATATTAATCACTACTATCCCCAATCTCTCCGCACCTCAAGCAATTAATGTGATGATGGAAGCCCATCAATATGGGATGGCTCTGGTGATTACCTGCAACCAAGAACATGCCGAACATTACTGCGAAGTCCTCAAAAGTCACGGTCTGACTAGTACGATCGAGCCAGCGGATTAGACTTTAGGCTTTGGGCTTTAGCGATCGACATGCAAAAGTTGACTCCAAACTCCAAATTTATGACCAAATAGCTGCTATACTAGTCCATTGTGGCTTTTTTGCCCACCATAGTATTAATAATTAGTTAATTTGAGCGGATATAAGTATGACAAAGCGTACTCTTGGCGGTACTAACCGCAAACAAAAAAGAACATCTGGATTCAGAGCGCGGATGCGATCTCGGAAAGGTCAAAAAGTGATCAAAGCTCGTAGAGCTAGAGGTCGCCACCGTTTGGCTGTCTAGAATAGTATGCCAAATAGAGTAGCAGCTCGTGTCATTGCCTAAAATCCATCGACTCAGACGCAGGCAAGATTTTCACAAAGTTTATCAGTACGGCAAACGTCATCAGCAACCGCATTTGACCCTGAGAAGTTTGCAATATCTGCCAAGCACCACCACTGAAAATCTACCTGCTACTCGGTTTGGGATCTCCGTTAGTAAAACAGTTAGCAAAAAAGCAGTAACTCGCAACCTGCTCAAAAGACAAGTGAAAGCTGCTCTCCGTCAACTGCTGCCGCAAATTGCCAGTGGCTGGTCGGTAGTAATCGGAGTTCGGCCTTCAGCACAGGGATGCGAATACCTCGAAATTTTGCGAGAATTAGGGGAGTTGTTTGCAGCCGCAGGAGTAATTGATGGGAATTAAAGAAGAAACGTTTTACGAAGGTGGGCCACACGTTGGAGATCTGATTTTTCATCTGGTGCTAATCCCACTAATAGTCTTCATTCCATTGGCAGTAGGTGCGATCGTTAGAGCTATCTGGTTGCGATATAAGATTACCGATCGACGAATTTCGGTAATTGGTGGTTGGATGGGCAAAGATCGGACAGATCTTGTCTATTCAGAAATTGTTGACGCAATCACTGTCCCTCGTGGGTTAGGATACTGGGGCGATATGGTTGTCACCCTCAGCGATGGTAGTCGTCTAGAATTGAGATCCCTCCCTAGTTGTCGGGAAATTTATGATTATATCAATGAGCGTGTAATCGCCAAGAATGGCGTTCCCTTCTTGAGCATCACTGAGAAAGCTGAAGCAGCCGCTCAAGCAACCTAAATTAGGGATTAGGCTTTAGCTGTTAGGCTTTAGGAACATTGCTAATACTAGCCTAAAGCCTAAAGCCTAAAGCCTATCCCCCAACACCTATCCCCTAACCTCTAGTTGACAATGGACTTTGGAATCGGATTTATTTCCAACAATATAATGTTGCCGATCATAGATTTTTTCTATGGAATCGTGCCTAGCTATGGGTTGGCGATCGTTGCGCTGACTTTAGTAATTCGGTTCGCCCTGTATCCGTTGGGCGCAGGTTCAATTCGGAACATGCGAAAGACGAAGATTTCCCAACCGTTGATGCAAAAACGAGTCAAAGAAATTCAACAGAAATTCAAAGACGATCCGACCAAGCAACAGCAGGCGATGAGCGATGTCTACAAAGAGTTTGGCAACCCATTGGCGGGTTGTTTGCCTGTAGTGCTTCAGATGCCCGTTTTATTTGCGTTGTTTGCAACTTTACGGGGATCGCCATTTTCCAACGTCGATTACAATGTCAACTTGCAGGTTGTGCCCGTCGATCAGACAGCGCAAATTCAACCCCAAGTATTTAATAGCGAACCGCACAATATTTATTTCACCACCACGGTGCCACAGATTCACATGCCAGTGATTGCAGGCATCTCCGGTGGGAATGTTTTGGGTGTAGGGCAGAAAGCTAAGGTCGAATTTCAAGGCGTTGACGGCAAACCATTCTCCGAATTAGCCTCCCAATATCCCGATTCCAAACTTACCCCTGAATGGACAGTCACCAAGGGGATGGAGAATGTCAAGATTACTGCCGATGGTCAAATCGAAGCGATCGCCCCTGGAGATGTCACAATCAAAGGTACGATTCCTGGAATTGCCTCTAATAGTGGGTTCTTGTTTATCCAAGCTCTGGGTCACGTTGGCGCGATCGATCCCGATGGTAAAATCCACTGGGATATTATCGCGATGATCGTCTTCTTTGGGTTGAGTCTCTATGTCAGCCAAAATTTATCCAGCACTCCATCAGCAACCAAAGCTGTCGGTGAAGCAGCCGAGAAAGAACAAGCACAGCAAGCTGTGAATAAATTCACCCCAATTATTTTCTCTGGGATGTTCTTATTCTTCCCCTTACCTGCTGGTGTCTTGATGTACATGGCGATCGGTAACGTGTTTCAACTCGGTCAAACCTACTTTGTCAATCGCGAGCCACTACCGCCAGAACTCCAGAAATTGGTAGATCAGCAGGAAAGCGAAAAGCCCAAAGATAATAGCGATCGCGAAGAAATGCCATTTGAGAAGAATAGCAAGAAAAAGAAAGCAACTTAAAATTAGGGGATAGGGAATAGGGATGAGGGCATAGTGAAAAACTACAGAAAATCCCTAATCCCTAACCCCTATCCTCTAACCCCTATCCCCTATCCCCTAATGACTGACCAAAGACTAGACCGTGGCAAACAGTGGTTAGAAACGGTACTAACCCTATCCGGCATCGCAACAAAGGTAGATGTCCAACAGCCAGCGGGGACTACTGCGGCTAATTATTGGCTAACGATCGATCCTAGCTCTCTTACCCCAGTCCAGAAAGAACTCATAATTGGCGCACAGGGTGCCACAATCGATGCGATCCAGTATCTCGCTAATGCAAGCCTAAACATCCATGCAGAAGCTGATTTACAGGCCGGATACACGATCGAACTAGATGGCTATCGTCAGGGTCGATCAATCGAACTCAAAGCGATCGCTGATGATACCGCCAATCGCGTCCGTGAAACTGGGCAAGAAGTGATATTGCAACCGATGTCTTCTGCCGAACGCCGTCAACTGCACACTTTCTTTGATGGCGATGCTAGTTACAGCGATCTATCAACCGAGAGTCGTGGTCAAGAACCCGATCGACGCTTGGTTGTAAAATTAGCTCAAGCACCAGCAGCATAAGTAATCGGCAAATAGGCAGAGTTAAGTCCCCTGTCACTTATTATTTATCACCTATTACTGAGTACTTAATTTCGATGGAACCACTCCACATTCCCCAGCTAGCGAAGCGACATGAGCGGACTCTAGAGATCATTGTCGATGCCACAATCCCTGAGTTTGACACACTAACACCCGTGCGAGGTAAGGTAATTATCAAGCATGGCGGGACGTATCTAGATGTGTCCGCACAGGCAGAGACGATTGTTACGCTCAAATGCGATCGATGTTTGCAGCAGTACAATCATCGACTGGAATTAGATACCAGTGAGATTATCTGGCTGGAGGAAGCAGATGAAGAGCCAGCTCGACGTGGCATGGAAGTCCGAACAGATCCAGAAGACTTGGTAGATTCATTAGTCCCTGACGGACACTTCGATCCAAATGTGTGGTTGTACGAGCAGTTGTGTTTATCTTTACCATTGCGCCAGCTCTGTGCCAAAGATTGTGCGGGGATTATCCCACCGCAGGAACCAGATCCAGGACCATCTGAAGCGCAGCGACTCATGGATAGTCGGTGGGGGATTCTCGGAACGCTCAAGCAGCAAATTTCTGAATAAAGCTGTGATAATTTTGGTTCCGAACAACTAATTAGGTCGATCCAAACATTTTGGTAACGGGATTGAAGTAAATCGCTCGACTAGAGCTAGTCTCAATCCGATCTAGACACCGAATAATCTCGCCGGAGGTAAACAAACTTTACAAAAAGTTAGCAAAGATATCCCAAAAAATGGGGATCGAGCTAAGGTGAGGTGAAGAGTAAGCAAACTCTACATCTACAGTATTTTCTATATTTATGTCTCTACAAAGCTTTGGTGTGATTGGTT
>JAJAYU010000083.1 GCA_026786125.1 Chamaesiphon sp. | reverse complement strand
CAGTTAAACTGGTTGATCGTTAAATTGTCAATTGATCTAAGTAGATCCCCTAGACTCGATCGAGTCTAGGGGATTTTCGATCTAAGATGGATATAGTAGTAAACTAGAAATAAATATGGATACAGTAAAATCGAACAAATTTGGTAAATATATCGTCATTGCGATCGGCTTAGTTATTACTTTCTTACTAGTGAATAACCATGTATTTGCAGGTATCTCGCCTACAAATATTGGCGTTAACAATGGTAAATTAGCGATCTGTCCCAACACACCAAATTGTGTAAACAGTCAGGCAATAGTTAGTGATACCGAACATTCGATTAAGTCGATTCAGATCGGTCAAGGGATACCCCAATCAATGGCAGATCTCAAGCTAGCGATTAAATCAATGCCTAGATCTACTATTATCAAGGAGACTAATAATTATTTATACGTCGAATTCACTAGTAAATTGATGGGTTTCGTTGATGACGTGGAATTCTATTTTGATGATGATGGCAAATCCATTCAAGTTCGATCGGCATCCCGATTGGGTGAATCTGATTTAGGTGTAAATCGCCAACGGATCGAAGAGATTCGATCAAAATTAATAAGTCTTAATTAATATGCAGGAATTTTAGCAAATCCAATTTCTCGATCGAGATTAGCTGCCAAAATCAATACTGTCAATTATTAATGTATCTATTCAGGCTAAATATGAAAATAAGAGAATTTTGGGTGATGTGGAGAAGATATCGATTTGGGATGCTGTTGTTTAGTGTGTGCTTGAGTGCAATTTTGGCAGCACCCCAAGTGGCAATGTCTACTCAGCCAGCCACAACAGCCGAAGCAACTGTAGTCGCAGAAGTTGTCAAAAAACCGATCGTTAAACCGAGCAAAGCTCCAACAATACCTGTAAAGAAGCCAGCTATTTTAACTGCCAATGTCAAAAAGACAGTTTTAGAGAATGGGCTAACTATTCTCACCAAAGAAGTCCATAGTGCGCCAGTCGTGACTGTACAGGTCTGGTACAAAATTGGTTCGCGGGATGAAGCTCCTGGTGTAAATGGAATTGCCCATCAATTGGAACACATGTTATTTAAAGGTACCAAAGATCGGCCGATCCAATTCGGCAGATTATTTGCAGCTTTAGGTAGTAATTTTAATGCTTTTACTAGTTACGATCAGACTGCTTATTTCGGAACAGTTGAGAAGAATAAGCTCACGAGTTTATTGACACTAGAAGCCGATCGAATGCAGAATTCGACGATCGATACCGAAAAGCTAACTGGTGAAAAAAGAGTAGTAATTTCGGAATTACAAGGCTACGAAAATAGCCCTGGCTATCGACTCGATCGAGCTGTCAAACGTGCTGCCTTCCCCAATACTCCCTACGGCTTAACTGTCGGTGGTACAAAGGCTGATGTGGAGAAATTCACAGTCGAGCAAGTTAGATCTTATTATGATTCTTATTACGCGCCCAATAATGCCACATTAGTAGTTGTGGGTGATTTTGATACCGCAACATTGATGGCCAAAGTTCAGGAGACATTTGGCAAAGTGCCACGCCGTCAGGTCAAACCGATTCAACCGACGAGTACGATTGGTGCCCAGCCGACCACGCGACGACTGACGCTCAAGGAGCCAGGTACTACCCAAATTGCCAGCGAGGTTTATCCTTTACCTGAAGCCAATCATCCCGATGTTCCAGGGATCGATGTCATGAATTATATCCTCACCGAAGGACGCAGTTCGCGGATGTACCAATCGATCGTCGAAACCGGAATTGCCACTAGTATCGATGGTGGTGCTGCTAACCTCTCATCTGGTGGCTGGTATGAGATTTCATCGATCGTCGAAGTCGGCAAATCTTTGCCCAAATTGGAAGCAGCGATTAGTAATCAAATTAAACTAATTCAAACCAAAGCACCAACTTCGGCCGAAGTTGCCCGCGCCAAAGCACAACTTAGAGCTGGCTATCTCCTCAGTAATCGCGATATCAATAGTCAAGCCAGACAACTGGGTAATGACCAAACCACTACTGGCGACTATCAATTTACCGATAAGTATCTAGCGGGAGTCGAACGAGTCACCGCAGCAGATGTCCAACGAGTCGCTAAAAAATATCTCCAACAAAAGCTCAAAACCATTGGCTTCTTCCAGCCGACCCAAATTACTGGTAAATCAGCTCCAGCAGGTAAAGATGGCAAAACAGCCGATAATTTCAGTCCAGGTGCCCCTGTAGACCCTGCCGAATTGGTTAAATACCTACCACCATTAGATCCTGACACCGCCAGCCAAACACAAGCCTTGCCCCAAGAGCTGAAGCTCAAGAATGGGCTGCGGGTATTCCTACTGCCTGACTCTAGTACGCCGACAGTAACGATCAGCGGCAATATTCAAGCAGGTGCAGAGTATGACCAGCCTGAGAGTGCCGGATTAGCTGCCTTGACTGCGACAAATCTGATGAGTGGTACTAAAACTCAAACAGCTCTATTGATCGCCAAAACACTCGAAGATCGTGGTGCTGGGATTGGGTTTGGAGCTAGTCGCGAAGGTGTTAGCCTCGGTGGTAGCGCGCTATCTAAAGATTTACCAGTTCTGCTCAAAACTCTTGGTGATGTACTCCAAAACGCCACTTTCCCCACCCAAAAGTTTGAACTCAGTCGTCAACGCGCTTTGACTAGTCTCAAGCTAGAGCTAGACAGTCCAGGTAGTGTGGCACGGAAGAAGTTTCAGCAGACGATTTATCCCAAAAATCATCCCTTTACTATTTTCCCCACAGCTCAAACCCTCATAAGTTTGACATCAACAGATCTTCAAGCCTTTTATCGTCAACATTACCTGCCAAGTAATACGATGATGGCGATCGTCGGTGACTTTAAAGTACCTGAAATTAAGCGTTTATTAGAAGACAGCCTGGGAAAATGGTCAGCCACCGCCAAAAACGTCAAGCTCAACTATCCTGTCGCCCAATTACCTGCCAAACAAGTTCTGGTCAATCCCTCACTCCCAGATAAAACTCAATCAATCACCCTGATGGGTAATAAAGCGATCAATCGCAAAGATCCCCGTTATTACTCAGCCTTAGTGTTAAATCAAATCCTTGGTGGCGATACCCTTTCTAGCCGTCTCGGTACCGAAATTCGAGACAGGCAGGGCTTAACCTACGGGATCTACAGCAGCTTTGCGGCTGGTCAAAAGTTTGGTACTTTCATCATCTCGATGCAAACTGCACCAGAAGATGCTGCTAAAGCCACTCAAAGCACAATCGCTCTGTTAAAAGACTTGCAAACCAAAGGTGTCACAGCCGCCGAATTTGCCAATTCCAAACGGAGTATCTCTAGTAACTACAACGTCGATCTCGCTTCCCCTGACGAAATCGCCGGAGCTACCCTAGGAAATGCGATCTATGGTCTAAATCCGAATGAAATCAGTGAGTTTCCCAAAAAGATTCAAGCTGTGACATTAGAACAAGTTAATCAAGTCGCCAAGGAATTAATCCAACCCGATCGATTTGTGATTATCACTGCCGGACCACCGAAGAAATAATCAGGGGTAGTAAGTAAAAAAAGGCAGGGGCAATTTATCAATTCTCCCTGCCTTTACTCTACGATCATTATTTAATTTAAATTCCTAAAGCCTAAAACCTAAAGCCTAATTTCTAAAGCTTAATTCCTATGTCTCAACACAATCCCCACAGCATCCAGCTTCAGATTAATCGAATGTTTGAAAGTGGTCAAGCTTTATTTGCCAAAACTAAAGTAGATGATTGGCTCAAACAACGGAATGAAGATCCCTTTGATTATGAAATCATCTTCAATAAAATACCTGCCCCTGTCGGTTCTAGAGCTGTAATGACAATTCAAGTCGAGCTACAACGCAAGGATGGGGCACCAGTAGATGAATGGTTATTAGCACAATTAAATGATCTTAAATAGCCAGAATTAATAGCTCAATCCATCACTTAGATAACTTGTATGCTCGATCAATCGTCTACCCGATTGCCACAATTCAAAATTTTGGGTCAACCAGTTCACTTGTGTTCTGATTACACTGGGTGGATGGTGGATAGACTCCAACAAGGAATTGGTACCCATGTGGTGACGATGAATGCCGAAATTGTAATTCAGGCAAATCACGATCCAGAATTAGCCAGCATTATTGACAAAGCTGGATTGGTGACACCTGACGGTGCGGGAATTATCATGGCTTTGAAACTGCATCAGATCGCCCAAACTCGCTGTGCGGGGATTGAGTTGGGTCAAAAGTTGCTGCGACTGGCGAGTCAGCCAGAATATGATTATCCTGTTTTTTTCTATGGTGGGAAACCAGAGATCGTCAAACTAGCCGCCCAAACTTGGCAGACAGAGCTGCCTAACCTGAAGATCGTCGGGATTGAAGATGGTTATATCGACAGGTTGGGGCAAGCGAGACTACGAGAGCAGCTCCAACTAAAGCAGCCGAAAATCATTCTAGTCGCCTTGGGAGTGCCCCGCCAAGAGCAATGGATTCGTGACAACTTTGATCTATGTCCTGGAGCGATTTGGGTCGGTGTTGGCGGTAGTTTTGATGTGTGGTCTGGAGTGAAAGCTAGAGCACCACAGATTTTTCGCAGCCTGAACCTGGAATGGCTGTATCGAATCGCCCAAGAACCCAGCCGCTGGCAGCGAGCATTAGCATTACCTCAATTCGCGTTGCTAGCAGTCGGTGAGAGGATTAAAGGTAAGAACAAGATCCTATCTCACTAACGAATAGCACCAGAACAGGTAAACTGAAGACAGTATTTTGGACGATCCTTCATTCTTGGTTTCATGTCTCTAACTGCGGAATTATTGCTGGTTGCTTTTCTCATCATCCTGAATGGTGTCTTTGTCATGTCAGAGATGGCAATCGTTTCAGCTCGAAAAGTTAGATTGCAACAAGCAGCAAATCAAGGGGATCGGCGAGCTGGAATTGCACTGGGATTGGCAATGTCACCCGATCGATTTTTGCCCACAGTTCAAGTGGGGATTACTTTACTGGTAATTCTCTGTGGTGCTAGAGGTGAAAGTGCAATTTCACAGATAGTCATACCATTGTTAGAAGGTTGGCTCCCAGCTCAATATAGTCAACCAATTTCGTCAGCAATTTCGATCGCAATTATTACCTATCTGACTATTGTGATATCAGAGCTAGTACCAAAACAACTCGCTTTAAATAGTCCTGAAAAAGTTGCTAGTTTAGTCGCTATACCACTAAATTTACTCGTTCGACTAGCGACACCGATTATCTTTGTCCTAAGTGGCTCTACCAAATTTGTAGTCAAACTCTTGGGGATTAAACCATCTAATCAGCCGGAAGTAACTGAAGAAGAAATCAAAGTGATGATCGAACAGGGTACCGAGGCAGGTATGTTTGAGAAATCAGAACAGGATATGGTGGATGGAGTATTAAGTCTGGATAATCTCAAAATTGGCGCACTGATGAGTCCTCGCCCTGATATTATCTGGATCGATATTGAAGATTCGATCGCAGTTACTCGTCAAAAAATTATCGATAGCGACTATTCTAGATTACCTGTGTGTGAAGGCGAACTCGATCGAGTCTTGGGCGTAATTCACGTTGCTGACTTGCTCTCCCAAACCCTCAAAGGTGAAGAGATAAATCTAACTGAATCCCTTCGTCAACCCCTATTTATCCCTGAAAGTACACGCGGCTTAAAAGTCCTCGAACAATTCAAAAAATTTGGTACCCACATCGCGATGGTGGTGGATGAATATGGTGTGATTCAAGGATTAGTCACCATGCACGATATCTTTGAAGAAATTGCTGGTGATATTACCGACTTTAACGAAGAACCCGAAGAACCCCAAATCATCCAACGAGAAGATGGATCGTGGCTCTTGGATGGGATGGTATCGATCGAAGAATTATTTGACCAATTTGATATTCCTGAAAGTGCAATTAGTCCAATTGATCGAGGTAACTATCATACCCTCGGCGGCTTTGTTAGTATGCAGCTCGGCAAAATCCCCATCTCTGGGGAATACTTTCAATGGCGCAAACTCAGGTTTGAAATCGTCGATATGGACGGAAAGAGAGTCGATAAAGTCTTGGTCAATATCGATGAAGGAGAACAAGACTTGAGTGAGTTTGATAGTGATTGTGTGTTTGAGAGTTAGAGAGAGAGAGATAGAGAT
>JAJAYU010000082.1 GCA_026786125.1 Chamaesiphon sp. | reverse complement strand
GCTATGCCTTGACGCTGAAATTGCATTCGGAAAATGCGCCTAATTTAGTCCTGCTCGACTTAGCGTACATCCAAATTCCCCATGTATATCGCGTCGATATCGAACTAAATACAATTTTAGGAAAAGTCCAGCGCAGTCCTGGTAAATACGAGCTAAAACTAGCAAACTTAGGAAATACACCCCGTCAAATTGCTTTTAGTGCTAAAACTCCCACTGAGGAAGAATTATGTACATATCAATTCAATCCTACTTCCGTTAAATTATCCCCATTCAAAAGTACGGTAATCGATCTGATCGTCACTCCACTCCATTGGTGGCGGAGACCAATTTTTGGTAATGGACTGGCGATCGATTTCCAAGTCGATATTGAAGATCGCGATCGCTTACCCCTATCGCAAACATCGCTATCTGGGATGCTGCTCCTACAGGCTCGTCCCTGGTGGCAATTTCTATTATTCCTCTTAGTAATCCTCGGTTTAGTTGGCGGATTGGGATTTATTGCATGGCAAATTTTCCATCCCCAATCGGTTAAATTAGTCAAATTTGAACTTAAAGATCCGCAAGTTGATGAAGGATATCCTGGGTTATTAAGTTGGGAAATCGATGACTTCAGCCAAATTCAAAAATTGTTAATTACTACGACTGGCCCATCGCCACAAAAAAATGAATATAGTAATGAATATAGTATTGCTGAATTAACAGATCGATCGGATGGTAAAGAACCATTATGTATCACAGATAATCGATCGCTGGTTTGTGAAAACATCAAAACTGATGCCAAATTGCCTGGAGAATATACCTTTGAGATGAAAATGTTCGGTCGAAATAATAATGTCATCGATACGAAAATAACTGAAAAACTCACGATCGTTCCTAGACCAGAACCAGAAATAGTTAGCCTAACAATGAGTGCGCCAGCGAAACTAAAGTATGCAACAGGCGAACTAATCCTCATCAATTGGACGGTTAAGAATTTACAAAAACTGGCAGGAGTGGAAATATTAGGCGAATCGAAAGATGGTTCCCATTACAAGCAAAAAATTATCGAGCCGAAACTAAGTCAAGATAGTAACTGCAAGCAAGACAAAGAAAAGCCACAAATCGTCTGTACTAATTTCCCACTGAAGATCGCGCAGCCTGGGAAATATGAGTTGCAAATCAAACCTATATCAAAGTCGGAATCCAAACCTGAAAAATCACAAACGACCTCAGCACCAGCGATCGAGTTTGAAGTTTTACCCAAATCCTTGAAGATTATTACTTTTACAATTAATGGGACAAGCGAACTATCGAGAATCGTCAAAGAAGGTGAAATGTTAACCATCAACTGGCGGGTGGATGGAGATGAAAAGATAAGTGTCGAACTTATTCCTGGCGGTACCGTTGCGAGATCGGGAACCCAGCAACTTCAGAGCATTCAAAGTATTTCCCAAATTTCGCTGATCGCCACAGACAATTACGGACATAAAGAAACAAAAGTATTTTCGATTAAAGTAGAACCTGCTGGTCTGCCGAGTACTGGAACTCAGAGTTTGCCACCCGTGGGAGTCTCTGGCAGTTCGGGTAGTAAAACTCCCGCGCCAAATACTCCACTTAAGAATCCGTCACCCGATAAATCTCCAGGAAGATTACTAGATCCTTAAATTATCAATCGGAGGATGTCTGCTAATACGTCATCTCTAGAATTTCATTGTGTAGGGTGGGCACTGCCCAAAACAGTATTAGACCTCCTGCGAAAGTATTTGCCCGATCCTTTGGCAGCAACAAAACTCAGCATTATTAAGCAATAACAAAAGATTGGCTGGATCTGCCGACAAGTATCGGTTCTATCGTTCGCGTAGCGTCCGCTTTGCGGAATCGATATCAGACTTTCGCAGGAGGTCTATTGGATAAAAACGCCGAATTCGGCTTTGGTGGATTGGCACCCAATCTGGAGCTAAGACAGTTCTAGCCAGCCTCTGGACGGTCGATGATGCGGGGACATTGGGTTTGATGAATGAGTTTTATTCGCGCCTGAAAATAGCCCCGATCGAATCTGAGGCATTGCGTCAAGCGCAACTGTCGATGCTCAAAGGCGAAACTCGGATCGAGAATGGGAAAGTTATCACACCTACTCGCAAAGTTACTATTCCCGAAGCTCCGCCAGACTCCAAGGTTAAGCAGAAGAAACTATCTCATCCCTATTATTGGTTGGCATTTATGATGATTGGCAATCCCTGGTAAAAGCTGAACTCTATTGATGTCAACGGCGAACCAGCTTAGATCGAGATTCAAAAACAGGTAATATTAGATAGGATGGGAAATGTCGTTCTTCCAGACTTCCCCGAAGAAATTCCTGATAATACAATGCTCAAAATTCATGAATTGTCTAGTAATTGACTTCTCCTCAGCATAAATGCGCGAGGATTGTGACATACATTAAAATACCCGTAGAAAACAGCCGTAATTAAGATTATGCAATCCATAGAAACTAGACCACTGCTAGTAGATACTAATCGCATCACTCTTCGGATTACTCATGAAGAGTTCGAGCAACTGTGCCTAGATAATCCAGATTTACGACTAGAGCTAACAGCTACCGGAGAATTAGTAACGATGTCACCAGTGGGGTTAGGAAGCTCGGAGAAAAATGGGAATTTAACTGCTGATATTATTATCTGGAATCGAAAAACTGCACCGGGAAGAGTTTTTGATTGTTCTGGTGGCTTCACTCTCCCATCAGGCGCAGTTCGCTCTGCTGATGTGATGTTGATCGAAAACTCTAAAGCCGAAAATATTTCATTTGACATTACCTTTCCCACCCTCATCCCTGACTTTATAATCGAACTAAGATCCAAATCAGATACATTGAAAACCCTTCAGGAAAAGATGGAGGAGTATCGCACTAATGGAGTGCGTCTGGGGTGGCTGATCGATCCTCAAAAGAAGCAGGTGGAGATTTATAGACTAGGGCAAGAGAAAGAAGTCCTAGAGTCTCCAACAACCCTCAGCGGTGAAGATGTGTTGCCGGGGTTCGGACTAGAACTAAGCGCGATCTGGTAAAGCTGTTATCAAAAAGACCCGAAGCGGAGACTTGGTTAACATTGCGAAGTCCCAAATAAATTTGTAAACTTATTCGATCGATCTCCAATACCTCCCAAACCCCAAAAAAAAGAGCGATGTGTGGGGTAAAATTGGGGCAGGTTAGGATCGGAATAAATGAACCGATCGAGTCTAAAAAACACCCTCTGAGTCGGTCGATCGGTTTATATCTACCAGCCGTGTGAATTGTGGTTTCTCAACTCCCAAACAACTTATGAATTTTTCTCCTCATCCTTGGATCGGACGTTGCCTCGGCGATAACCAGCGTTATCGCATCGATAAGCGGTTAGGTGGTGGTGGGATGGGGGATGTATTTCTGGCAACAGATACCCGGATCGGGCTGCAAGTAGCTCTCAAACTGCTCAAAGATACCCTCGTCGAATCCACAGAAATGCGGCAAAGATTCGAGCGGGAGATTACAATTTCAGCAGCTTTACCCAGCGAACATATCGTCAATGTCAGCGACTGCGGCGTGACTCCAGAAGGTTATCCCTTCTACATCATGGAATACCTACGGGGTGAAAGCCTGGGGGATTTACTCCGCCGCGATCGACATATCGGACTCGATCGCACGGTCAAAATTATCACTCAAATTTGTAGCGGACTGCTACCCGCCCATCAAGGGATAACATTACCTAGCGGCGAACATATTAAGGAAGTCGTCCATCGCGATCTCAAGCCAGATAATATTTTTCTGTTATCGACGGGTATGGGGGAACGGGTCAAAATAGTAGACTTTGGTATAGCAAAACTCCGCAACGAACGCAGCGAACACCTTACCCTCACCAATACATTTTTAGGGACATTACGCTACTCATCCCCCGAACAGATGATGGGCGATAAAAATCTGGATGGACGGGCCGATATTTATAGTTTGGGCGTGATGATGTATGAGATGTTAAGCGGTGCAGATCCGTTTGGATTTAGCCTCGAACCGCGTCATGTCAGCGAAGCATCTTGGATCATCGCCCATACCCAGGAGCAACCGAAATCCTTGCGATCGAATGCTGGGTGCGAACAATTGCCTGTGGAGCTAGACGAGATAGTCCTGCGCTGTTTAGCAAAAGATCCCCAGCAACGTTTTCGATCGGTAGCCGAACTCAGTCAATCCTTACAAGCTATTTTTGCAGGTTCGCCAGACAGAACTAGAGTCCAAACCCGTCCCGATGTTTCTGGCGATCTCACACCAGTTAGTACACCGCTAACTAATGCTCCAGTAGAGCCAGCGGAAACGATTCGTAGACCTACCCAAAAGCCACAATCGCTCGATCCAGCCCCAATAGTATCACCAGCACCGAAGATCGCGCTCGATCTTACTAATGTCCAGCCGCGTCCAGACAATATTAGTGGCGACGGACTACCATCAAATCCTGTCACCGCGCCAGATGCAACCAGACAGCAAGCGCGACCCGATGAGATCGATCCAATTATCCCTCCAGATATCGATACGATCGAACGTCCGATCGTCAAACCTTCAACCGTAACCCCAGCCGCGAATATTGCCTATCCGCCACTTTCATCCGCAAGATCGTCAGCCGTAATCCCAAAACCCGCGATCGTCAATCCTGCACCGATAAATGCCCGTACAGCTCCACCCGATGGCACGATCGTTCAGCCGCGCCCAGAACCCCCATCGCAACCAACATATCCCGATCGATCTGTTGCACCACCCCAACCCAAAAAAGGTATCGATACACGGGTCAAAATTGGGGTAGGAGCAATAATTGCCCTCGGACTAGCTGGCGGAATTTACACCTACCTTCAGAGTCAATCTCGATCGGTTCTAGATGAGATTTCGAGCTTTAGTCAACAAAAAAACTATGCTCAGTGTGTCATTAAAGCAGAAGAAGTGCCTGCCAGTGCGAGTATTTTCGATCGGGTTCAGCCAATCTTAAATGAATGTCGGATATCCTACGCGATCGAGTTAAAGGCAAAAGGTAGATTGGTAGAAGCGATCGATATGGTGGGACGAGTTCCCAAAAGCAGTCCTCTCTACGAACGAGCGCACAAGTACTGGGAAGAATGGCATGAAGTTTGACATTTCTGACATCGGTCGTAGCAAGTGATAGATTCATTCATCGCATTTTCAGACCAGGTGTTAATTCGAGCGGGAATTGGCATATTTCGATTATGCTCAGCGCAATTAGACTCAGCCGCGAGAGAATCATTAATTTAGAGTAAATTAGGATTGTTCGGAACTAGAGCAAATACACAAGTAAGATGAGCAAAACTAATAGCTTTGCCGAATGGTGTCAGCAAAAAGATGCTGTGTCTGCCCAGACGAGAAAAACGACCGATCTATTGTTAGAATGCGCTGGTACCGAAGACTACCAACTCGCGGATTCTAAACTTAGTAGTCTAACCGAACTCAATCTCCACTACAGTCAAATCAGCGATCTAGAACCGCTAGCAACATTAACTAAATTGACCCACCTCGACCTCAGCAACAATCAAATCAGTGATGTGGAGTCACTAGCAGCTTTGACTAACTTGAAATGGCTCGACCTCAGCAACAATTTGGCGAGCGCATCCCATCCATAACTTTTCGATTGCACCCTAACAGATAACTCAGCGGTCTAATAACGTTCCCGCTCACCGGACGCAGACAAACTTCGCATCCTAACGATAGCTGAAGTTCGTTCTGGTGCAGCGGGATTGTTAGACCGTGCGCTGCCGTTAAACTTATCGCACGATGCCGTAGACAGTCACATTGCTGGTAGCAAAAACAGATTGGAAATTCCATCCGCTTCCAATTTTCATGCCATTACCGCCATTCGCCCAACGAATAGAACCGTCCTGCCAACCCTCATGTCGATACCAATAAAGTATGAATGTTAGGCTTCGCTTTACCTCACCCAACCTTGTATCTTAAAAGCGGAGTGGGCAAGAAAGCCTGCCTTTCGCCTGAGTGATGCAAGATGGGAGTTTAGCCACCGCAAGTAGAACTTGCTTGTTCAAGAGTTATACCCGTTGTTTCTGTAACAGTTTTCTTTCCACCAGTTCCTCTGTAAAAACAAGTATCATCAGTCCTTCCCCACGGATCGATACAAACTTCTTTCTGTGTATACATTTGCCGATTAACACATCTTGTAAACCGTCCATTAGAACCCTCACGATCGGGAACAACAAAAATAGTAGGCTGCTGTTGAACGCCCGAGTTGTTAGTCTTATTACTTTCTTCAGCACAGGTCTGCTCTGCTTTTGCAAGTGCCGCTGTTCTGCTAAGGTCTCCACCTTCGCGGCTATAGTAATATTTGCTAAACTTGGTAATACACTCAATTCGCTGGTCAGTCGAGGACTGAGCAGATACCGGCAGTACCTTGATTGTATATAGG
>JAJAYU010000081.1 GCA_026786125.1 Chamaesiphon sp. | reverse complement strand
GAGCCTCCGCCCACACCCAAGCGGCTAAAGTTTTACCTACGCCACAACCTGCAAGTAGTAAAGTTCGATAACTTTGAAAACCTAACTTCACCTGAAACTCATGGAGCATTTTGGCTCTTAGTTGCTCTAGTTGTGCTTGGCTATGTTCGGCAAAAAACTTCTCTAACTCAAACGGTTTCTGTTCCTGTTTAGCCTTAATCTGCCCCAATCGAGGATAGATAATTTTATTAGCAATTTCGCTGTCTGCGATCGCATCACCATGAACAACAGCATCAATCCAGTCAGTAATTTTAAGATCTTCTCTGACTAAACCAGAAGCAACTCCATCAGCAGCAATTAAACCAGCTTTAACGGCTGCTAACAACAATCTTCGCTCTTCATCATCTTCAATGTCATCAGCTAGATCCTCCGACCAATCGCGACCATTTCTAATCGCTTTTTTCCAAACTGGATCATCTGCGCTCCAATTTTCAAAATCTAATTTAGGTATGGGAGATTCCAAATTAGCAATTTTAGCAATCTTATCTAAGATATTCTTTACTTCAGAATGTTTAAGATAAACAGCTAGCGATGCTTTTAAAGTTTGTGGTTGTCCCCATTTATAACTTTTGCCATTATTAGTAGTTTTTTCATCCCTAGAAGCCTTGAGATGATGAGACAAAACCGCACCAGTAATGATATCTAAGTCCAGATCGGGATTATGCCCCAACCAATCTCGCACTTCTGGCAAACATAGGATTAATGCACTCAGATGTTCGTGGCGCAAAGTTTGAGCTGGAAAACCAGGACTCTGAACAGCAGCCATGAAATCTTCATTAGCTTTACCGATATCATGAAATAATGCAGCAACTTGTAAATTTAGTAGGAATATTTTCTGCTGTGCTGGAGTTGATATTTTAAAAAATCGACACCAGTTTTGTCCCAATCGTTTATCTAATCGGAAGATGTGATAAGCAGCTTTATCTGTATCTAGTAAGTGCTTTTCAAGCGAAATAGGATCTCGATCTTTGCGCCGACTTTTGGCTAGCAGCATTTCAGGTATTTTATTCATCTAACATTCTCGCTCTGCGTGGTAAAGGATTGAAAATTCCACATCCCATCTTATGTTTGCCACCTAATCCCGCAATTTGAAGCTTAATAGAATCCTCATCGCTGAGATTGCTAACCTCTACCCCAAAGCCTACAACTGAGTACTGTTTGATCTTGATAGCTTTGCGATCGATATCTCCATTTTTATTCAAGGGAATCTTCGCCATTCCCGTAACCTCTAGAGTATCTAATTGACGCTGTACGGCTGCTAAAAAAGGCTCTGGATCTTGAAACTTCTTGATCGTCACAATTCTCGATCGCAGGGTCGAAACAGGCTGTAGAGGCAACATGACCGGAATGCCCAACTGAATCTCATGAATACCAATAGTCAATTTTTGTCCAGCTAAAGGTAAGACTAAACTAATAATTTCTGGGTTGTAAGGTATCCTGATTCTGAGTTGAGAATGGCGATGAAGTTGAATTTTTCCTGGTGCGTGTGGCTTTCCCGAAATTGATTGAATACTGATATCATCTCTCGCATGAATTTCTGCATGTACGTGAGAAATTGCACTGTAGAGTCCATACGCATTGTCTGCGGGGAAAATTTCACCTTCAACAATGGGAAAGCCTATTTCTACATGAGGAAACACAAAGCTACCTGCAACCGCAGGTTCGATCGTCGTGTCGAACATATTATGAATTAAATAATTTGAATAAAAATTTGCTTAACACCTTGCGGCATCGATCCTTCTTTGGTTAGATCGAATTTTATCTACCAATCCAATCAGCAAGGGAATCTCTACTAGCAGAAAAAGGATCTACACGACTGAGTAAGCATTTACGTTCCTCGAGAAGAGCTTGAAGTTTAAGATCGATCTCATACTTAACTTCTTCTAATTTTTCTTGAATCGAGCGCATTTCTGCCTCGATGTTTCGCACTTGAGAGCACAGCTTCAGCAAACTGGAATCATCCATAACAGTACATGCCAAAAAATACTCGATGCTTTTGATTAAAACACGAGACAAAAAAATAGTCAAGGTATGTACAATATAAAAGCTAAGGAATCGCCGAATGGCATCTGTGGTTACAGCATTTCTGTTGAAATCGCTGATAGCATTTATTTTGTAGTGCTCAACGCCTTGCGGCATCGAGGAATAAGCCCAAGATAACACTCTTAACATCTGAATACACCTCTACAAGTTCAAATTTTAATAACCACTCTTCATCCCTTCAATCTCCTCTCCCATCATCACTACCAGCTCCGGTGGTTGAAGCACAATCGCACCCCGCCCATAAGAGAGTACCCACCGCCTCAGCTCTTGTAACCCTTTTGCTACAAATTTCAGCGTCATCGCTCCATCCCCATGCTCAATAATTTCCTGACTCGGATGCCAAATTCGTTCGCGGATATAGGGTGCAGTCTTCCCATCGAACCAAATTTCAATTGACTGGAGTTCCCCGCCTACTTCCGCCTGAAAGATATCCTCAAAATGTTGCTGGGCATCGAAATTAGGATCGCGGCTGAAACTTTGGGCTAATACTTCCAGCTTGCGAATCCGATCTACCCGAAACCACCGAATCGCCTGTCGAGTGTGACAATAGCCGATAACATAGGGATTCGTACTGCGATAGATATGGAGCAAATAGGGATCGAATATTCTTTCGCCCACACTATCTCGACTGGCGGTGTAATAAGTCATCTGGGTCGAATAACCCATCTGACAAGCGGTTTCTAAACTCTGCCAAATCTGCGGATCGAGATCGATCTTAGCTCCAGTCCGAAATAGTACTCTGTCGCTAGCTACCTGCTGTAAATTCACCCAAGTAGTCTCTGGTAGACGCTCTCCTAGGCGTTGAATCGCCGAACGTAATTGGTTGCTATAAGCAGCCCCAGCATAACTTTCTAACATCCGCGCACCCAATATCAGCGCGAATAATTCACCTTCACCGAGCGGAATCGTCGGGAGATTCCAATTCAGATCGGTATAGTGCCAACCTTTGGTTTTGGTATACTCGATCGGGGCATGATAGCGATCTCTTAAGAATGCAATATCGTGACGAATCGTGCGTTCGGTAACTTCTAATTCCTTACCTAAACTACTCGCAGTAGGTCTTCTGGTTGCTTGCTGGCGGAATATTCCGGCGAGTCTAATCAAGCGTTCGAGCTTAATTGGTGTATTTGATTTCATAGGTGAGTAAACTTACTACACTTACAATACCCACTCAAGTCGGAAAAAACCTTTCCGACTTAACCTAATCCAGATATTTGCGTCGATTAAGCTTTGCGAACAAACCAAAAGCTGATAGCGTCTAGTAGGTACATCTATTTAGCGATCGAGTGGCTCTTTTGAAACAGCGTTCTAATTATTGGCAGTTGCTGCCCTATCTCAAACCCCATCGGCAAATGATTGCGGTGGGGTTATTGTGCGTGATTATTTTTAGCTTATTTTCGCCATTGATGGCTTCGTTAGCTGGGGATATTTCCAAATATTTGGGAGCAGGGAATGTCCAATTATTAATTAAATTTGCGCTGATTGGTTGTCTGATCTATTTACTGCGGGGTATCGCCCAGTATGGACAGGATTCACTGATGGCAAAAGTTGCCTTCTCAGTCACGTTAGATTTACGCAAGCGAGTTTACGCCCATCTGTTGCGTGTAGGTGCTGGATACACCCAGACAGTCCAAACGGGTGATCTAGCCTATCGATTAACTGAAGATGTCGATCGAGTTGCGGAAGTTGTCTACAAGTTTTTTCATCAATTTATTCCCTGTACGCTTCAATTAATCTTAATTTTAGGATATTTGATTTGGGTAAATTGGCAACTGACTATTTCTGTGTTTATTCTCGCCCCAATTATTGCCATTATCGTTGGTTGGTTTGGTAATAAATTGCAAAAGTTTTCCCTCCGCAGTCAAAATCGAACATCCGATCTAGCCTCCTTAATTACTGAATTTACAGGGAACATGCGATCGATCCAAGCATTTGCTGCTGAGGACTATGCCAACTATCGATTTGGACAAGAAGCGGAACTAAATTACCACGCAAAATATAGTACTGAGAATCTGAAGGCTTTCCAATTTCCAATTATTAGTCTGATTCAAGCTATTAGTATTTTATTCTTATTTGTCCTCGCTGGCTGGCAAATTTCCTTGGGGAATTTGACTGGTAGCAATTTCGTCAGTTATGCCATTGCGATCGCTTTATTAATCGATCCGATCAGTATGACTACTGGTAATTTCAATGATATTAAACAGGCTGAAGCTTCAGTTGATCGCGTCTTTGAATTACTCAGTATTCCTGTTACCATTACTGAAAAAGCTAATGCGATCGAATTACCTCGCATTAAAGGTGAGATTGAATATCACCAGGTCAGTTTTGGTTATACGCCCGACCAAACGATTCTCAAATCATTCGACCTCAAAATTCAACCAGGTGAAACGATCGCCCTAGTTGGAGCTTCTGGTGCAGGTAAAAGTACGATTTTAAGTTTATTGAATCGCTTCCACGATGTATCTTCTGGCAGCATCTCGATCGATGGAATTGATATCCGTGATGTCACCCTCAAAAGTCTCCGTCGGCAAATCGGTATTGTCCCTCAGGATACGGTATTACTATCAGGATCGATCGCCCAGAATATTGCTTTTGGACAGACTGAATTTGATATCAAAGCAGTAGAAGAAGCCGCAAAAATTGCTAATGCTCATCAGTTTATCTCCCAACTTTCTCAGGGTTACTATACATACGTTGGTGAGAAAGGAACGACACTATCTGGTGGGCAAAAACAACGGATTGCGATCGCTAGAGCTGTATTATTCAACCCGCGTATTCTCATTCTCGATGAAGCAACTTCCGCGCTAGATTCTGAATCAGAAGCCCTAGTGCAAGAAGCACTGGAAAGAATTATGGCAGACAGAACCGTATTTATTATCGCTCACCGTTTAGCCACAGTCCGCAAAGCCGATCGAATTTTGGTGATCGAAAATGGTGAAATTATCGAAGCTGGTACTCATCCCGAACTACTCGACAAAACTGGCCGCTATGCTCAATTCTATGCGCGGCAATTCAGCCAGTAAAATTATGATTGGGCATCGGTTTTTAAAAATAAATCGCTGAAAACCCTTGCCATTGCGTCACCACCGCCAGGATTACCAATTCGCTCCAATCCATTTGCCCGACATTGAGCGAGGTATTCTGCGTCGCCTAACGTGTGCTGGATCGCTTGCGCCGCTTGGGTAATAG
>JAJAYU010000080.1 GCA_026786125.1 Chamaesiphon sp. | reverse complement strand
GGAAAATTATAAACAAGGCGATAAAATTGCGATCGAAGGTCGGCTAGAGATGAACACAATCGAACGCGATGGCTATAAAGAAAAACGTGCTCGATTAGTCGCCAGCCGTCTTTATCATGTGATGGCTACCGATGCTACTACACCATCTACCGCACCTACGAGCACCACTACTCCCAGCGCACCACCAGCAGTAGCCACTAGTACGCCAAAGGCTGCCAGTGCCCCACGCAATGAGCCGCCACCACCAACTTTTGATAGTAGTGAAGATATCGACAATATTCCTTTTTAGAAATTTAATTTCTAGATTTTCGATGATCTCAATTAATCTGAAAGCAGGCTAGGCAATTTATAAATTGCCTAGCCTGCTTTTTAGATGATAATTAATGCTAATTAACTGGGAATAATAGCGAGAGGACATAACAATAAACATCATGATCACCCGCTGGCGAAGAATACTGTATAAATCGAGTAAATTTTTGCTAGTTGCGATCGCAATTTTGTTTGCTACTAGTGTTTATGCACAAGGTATTGAACCACGTTGGTTTGAGCTGAAAAAGATCGATATCAACATCGCTGGATTGAATCCAGTCTTTGAAGGGTATAAGATAGTTCAAATGAGTGATATTCATGCTCGATCGGGCATCATGGATCGTCAACAATTAGAGAAAGTTACTAGCATTGCCAATCAACAGCAACCAGATCTGATTGCTCTGACTGGGGACTATATCACCGATCATCCTGAAAAAGCAGAAGCAATGCTTACCAATGCTTTCAGCCAGCTCAAAGCAGTTGATGGCATCGTGGCAATTATGGGCAATCACGATCGAGAGGAAAAAGATGATAGTATTCCGATCAAACGCGCTTTCGCTCAGGCTAAAGTTAAGCTCTTACAAAATGCAGTTTATTCGATCGATAAAGATGGTCATAAATTAAATATTGCAGGTGTCGATGACGTATTTTTCAAGTATGCAGATCTCCCCCTGACAATTTCTCAATTACCCCAGACTGGCACGAATATCTTACTCGCTCACGAACCAGATTTCGTTGATGTGGCTGCTGCTACCCAGAAATTTGCACTGCAACTTTCTGGTCATTCCCACGGTGGTCAAATCGTGATTCCATTCCTACCGAGATTATTACCTCACATGGCCAGGAAGTATATGAGTGGACACTACACTATTGGCGGAACGCAGCTATACGTTAGCTTAGGTGTAGGCACAACGGGCTTACCTCAAGCCAGAATCAATTGTCGGCCAGAAATATCTCTAATTGTGCTGCATCGAGCTTAATTAATCGCGACACCCAATTCTAACGCCGCAACCAATCCAGGTAAAGTATATTCAGTCGCTTCAATATCCACCTTACCCAATAACTCTCTACAGGTAGCCGAAGTCTGGGGGCCGATCGAGGCGATACATAACTGATCTTGCCAACCCGATGGTAGACTAGTGCCGATGAGCTGACAGAAATGTTTGACAGTTTTGGAGCTGGCAAAGGTAATAATATCGATCTCTTGCTGTTGGAGTGAGTTTAATCCGGTAGGATTGATCGAGTCTGGACATCGGGATTGATACCCAGCTACTTCGACAACTATCGCTCCTAAATCAGTCAGTTCTTTAACTAATACTTCTCGGCCACCTGTCTCTACACGAGGAAACAAAATTCTTTGTCCAGCGGGGGATTCAGGGAAATTAGCAACTAAAGCATCAGCAATGAAATCAGGTGGGATAAAGTCAGGTTTAATTCCATGCTGTTGCAGGGATTTGGCTGTCTTTTGACCGACTACTGCGATTTTAACTCCTGCTAAAGCGCGACTATCTTTACCCGCCTGTTGAAGTCGCGCAAAGAAAGCATCCACTCCATTTGTCGAAGTCAGAATTAACCAGTCAAAATCAGTTATGTGATTGATTGCTCGATCGAGATCATCCCAGCTACTCGGCGGTACAATTTCTAAAGTGGGCAGCTCTAATACTTTGGCACCATGAGATCTTAGTAGCTCCGAAAATTCACTCGCTTGTCCACTCGCACGAGTTACCAGGACAGTTTTGCCCGCAAGAAAGGTTGAATTGGAGGCATTTTCAATCACAGAATTGGACATACCAGATGTTAAATACGTGCGTAATCTTACCACTTGTCCAACAATGATTACGGCTGGCGATAGCTCTAGACCAGCAGTTTCAGCGATTACTTGGGCTAAATCTGATACCCAAATTTGTTGCTGGGGAGTTCCCGCCCAGCGAATGATCGCAATTGGGGTATTGGCAGGTCGATTATGTTTTAATAGCTGGGCTACTACCTGATCCAGTTGTCTAGCTCCCATCAAAATTACCACCGTCGGCATCCGCGCTAAAGCATCCCAATCGAGATCATCAGGTAAATGCGCCGTCACTACCGCAAATCCGCGACTCAACACCGGATCAGTCAACGGAATCCCCGCCAATAACGGTGCGACTAATGCCGTCGATAAACCTGGTACCACCTCATACTCATAACCAGCAGCCATTAACGCATCCAATTCGGCTGTCACCCGCCCGAAAATAAACGGATCGCCACTCTTCAGGCGAACCACGACCTTTCCCGTCTGGGCATACTCTACCAATAATAAATCGATCTCAGCCTGGAGCATACTCGGCTGCCCGCCCCGCTTGCCCACATTCACTAACGCACAATCACGAGGGACTAAATTGAGTAACCCTCGATCGACCAAAGCATCATAAATCAATACTTCAGCCAGAGCCAGCACATCTCGCGCTCGCACCGTCAAATAAGAAATAGCTCCTGGTCCTGCACCGACAATATATATTTTACTCATCTTGGACTGGGGGACTGGGGGAATACTTATCTTCTTTGCCTACACCCTATTCTCTATCCCTTATTCTTTCTTTACCTAAACCTAATACAGTATCACAAATTGTCGATTGGACTCGCCAATAATGACAAATTAATGTAAGAATATAATATGATTCCCCGTTGGCGACTTGGTAATACCAATGATGTCAACAAAGACTGTGTAACAACGGATGGGGGTAGTCACCAGCATCATTAGGATCACTAAGGTGCTCGGAACCCACTACCAGGTAATAGCTTTCATCAATATATAAACTTTCTAATCAAAAAATTAACATTGTGTAGATAACGATATGGTCTTGCCAACAAGTCATAGATCTAGACGCTCGATTGCTTTTATAAATAAGGGACATAGTGGATGAACAACGGCAAAGTCAGAATTTACGAACTGTCAAAGGATTTAAACTTGGAAAATAAGGATATATTGGGGATCTGTGAGGACTTGAATATTGTGGTCAAAAGCCACAGTAGCAGCATCTCAGAAGCAGAATCAGCACAGATTACCCAAGCAGCGAACACAAAATTTCCCGATCGTCTAAAAACGCCACTAGCAAAGGTTCCGACCGATGATAAAGTGGTAGCTCCTACTGCACCAAAAAGTGAAGCTCCCAAGGCACCTGATCGCGTTGGCGTAGCCTCTGCAAAGGCAGAAGCTGCTGCACCCGTCAGTGCGCCCAAAGCACCACAGCGACCAACCGAACCCAAAGCCCGAATTTTGCAGATCGAACATCAAGGGGATAGCCCAACTAAGCCATCCTTGATGCCGCAACCACCAGCAGCACCAGCCGCTAGTGCTAGCCGTCCAGTCATGCGTCCCACCCCAGTTGCCGAAGGCACTCCTCGCCGTGCCGATAGCACCGCAGAAAGTGGCACTGTTCGTGTAGCCAGAGCGGCAACCCCAGTTGCTCCTCCAGCCCCAAAGCCCCAGTTGTCAGGGCCTCCTGCCCGTCCTAGCGGCTCAGACAGCTCAGGTGATTCATCCGAGCCAGCCAATATCGATAGCAACTCGCCACCCGTTGCCAGATCTGCTGCACCCAACAAACCAATTCCCAAATCTCAAATCATTCGAGTTGAGCCTGCTAGCCGACCCACTGCTGGTGCGCCATCCGCTCCTAGCACCGGAGTTGTCCGCCGTCCAGTCGCTAAAGCTGAGAATGCAGCTCCGCCCCTCAACCGTCCGCCAGCACGGATCGTTCAAATCAAGCCCCAGGGTAGTGGCCCAACCAGACCTGGTGCGCCTAGTAAAGATGGTGCGGCTGGTGACAAGGATGATAATACTCCAACCACTGGAGTCGATCTCGAACTCAAACGTCCATCACCAAGAAAGCCTGTAGTTAACAAGGCCAAAGGTTGGAGTAAAGAAGAGGAAGAAATTGAAACCGCTAAGGCGAAAGTTCAAGCCAAAGGTAAGCGCGTTAAAACAGTCGTCATTGATGATGATGACGATGATGATGACGGCGACGGTAGCGATAACGCAACTGAAACAATTGTAAGCTTGTCGATCGCCAGACCTGCTAAACAGAAAATGGGTAGCGGCGGCGGAGTCAGACCTCCAGCCGTGCCAGCGCAACGCAAGAAGCCTGTAATGAAGGG
>JAJAYU010000079.1 GCA_026786125.1 Chamaesiphon sp. | reverse complement strand
GTCCAGAATATGCCAAGATTGCCCGTTATGCTTGGGGGCGAGATTATCACAAAGTCCTCACCAAAAAACTCAAACAATTAACAACTTGGCTAATCCAAGAATTTGAGGGTGTAGAAGCACGTCATTATGTCGATACTGGGCCAATTCAAGATAAATTCTGGGCACAATCAGCGGGAATTGGCTGGATTGGAAAAAATGGAAATGTAATTAATCGCCAATATGGTTCGTGGATATTTTTGGGTGAAATTGTAACTAATTTGGCTCTGATTCCTAGCGATCCCCATGTACAACATTGTGGGACTTGTACCCGGTGCATTTCTGCTTGTCCAACTGGGGCAATTACTCAGCCTTTTGTGGTTGATGCCAATCGATGTATTGCCTATCATACGATCGAGAATCGTGACCCAATATTACCACCAGAAATCGCGAATAATCTGCAAGGTTGGGTGGCTGGTTGTGATATCTGCCAAGATGTCTGTCCCTGGAATCAGCGATTTGCACAGCCTACAGACATAGCCGATTTCCAACCGATCCCCAGTAATCTCAGTCACAAATTAATCGACTTGGGATCGCTAGATGATGAGGTATGGGATCGCAGCTTCAGGGCATCGGCATTGCGTAGAATTAAACCAGGGATGTGGCGGCGCAATGCTTTAGCAAATCTTCCTGATCGGGATCGCAATCGATCGTAAATTAGATTACAATCTTAAAACCAGCCTCGGCTTTCCTGACATGCAAAACAACTCAAAGCTCATCATTTTTGATTTTGACGGTACCCTTGCGGATACGTTGAGTGTGTTGTTGCGAATTACCAATCGATTGGCACCTGAATTTGGCTATCCCCAGATTAGTGATGAGCAATTAGCAAATCTCAAATACTTGAGTTCTTGGGAAATTATTAGATTTTCTAAGGTTGCTTTGTGGAAGCTCCCGTTCCTATTGAAGCGGGTGAAAGAGGAATTTCCAGGTGAAGTCCGAAATGTGAAACTATTTCCTGGCGTAATTGAATTATTAAATACACTCAAACTTCAAGGTTATCGATTGGGCATTGTTAGTTCAAATGCCGAAGCAAATATTCGTGCTCTTTTGAAAGATAATCAGATTGAACACTTATTCGAGTTCGTGACTGGTGCTTCTACTTTTGGTAAAGGCAAAGCCATCGGTAAGCTAATTAAGCAATATCAGTGTTCTAAAGCTGACGTAATTTATATCGGTGATGAAATTCGCGATATTCAGGCGGCTAGATCGATTTCGATCCGCGTTGTCGCCGTTGGTTGGGGCTTTAACGCACCTACCGCTCTGATGGATAGACAGCCAGATCTATTGATCACCAAGCCGCTTGCCCTCCTCAACGCTTTGGCGAAGTTTTATCCCGCTCCAACGACTCCTTTTGCTGCTTAGTGGTAGTCAAATTATGATTGTTTAGCGTTCCAAGTACCGTGAAAACCCATTGGTACCACACTAGGTAAGCCCAATCGACAGACAGGTAATTCATTTAACCTGTCGCAATCATAGATCCAGACTTCACTTTGATGCTGTTTGCCATCATAAATGACGGAGATAATCCAGCTCTGATTTGGATTGAATTTATCCACAACATGAATTGGTTCGGTGGGATATAAATGTTTGTCAAGATCGGCAGTAGTTAAAGTATTAGTATGTCGATCAAATCTACCAATTGTCCCGACTAATTCTTGATGGAGAATAGTATCTGGCTTGTGAACAGCTAGGTATGTATATCGCCAATCTTTGCCAACTTGAGCCTGGGCGACGGTTGGAAATTCACAACTGCGATCAATTAATTGGGTATTACTAATTAATTTACTAGCAGATGGATCGATCACTAATTGCCAAAGTGTCCCAATTGCTTCTGTTTGGGTCCCACCACTAGCAACTTCGCTTAAAAATTGATTGGTATCAAAATCTGGATATCGAACTAAATCGCAGACAATATTATCATCAGCATCAATAAAACCATTCCCAAAATGCCATTGAAACCACGGCTCTGTCGTGAAATCACTAACTAAACTTAAATCATCGCGATCGAATACCAAAATCTGCGTGCCTAATTTTGGCTGCCAACGGATCGATTCACTATAACTAGCTAATCCCAATACAATTAGTAGTGGTTTAATCTCAAGTGGTGGAATACAAAAAACCAAATATTTGCCAACCAGCAGAAAATCATGAAAGGTTGTTAGTCTGGGCAATACAGTTTGACTATGCTTGATCACTTTACCACTGCGATCGCTCTCATAGAGATTTAGTTTGGGTTGAATCCCGATCGAGATCCCAAAATTATAAATATGTCCCGAAATCGGATCGACTTTGGGGTGGGCAGAATAAACTAATGGTACAGAATTAAACTCTAAATTATCTGTGCCAATTGTCTCCAAACTATCTAAATCCAGCGCGTGAGGCATTCCACCTTCCCACAATGCCAATAATCGATCGGGCAAAGCCAATACCGACGTATTCGCTACATTCTTCACCGATTTACCCCGCCGCTCCCACCTGTTACCCGATGGTAGCATCCCATAGTTGCCATACAACCAGCGATCAACCTTACTTTCTGCCTGATATCCCTCAGTTTGAACATACTTGTAGACACCGCTAGCAGCCCCTTCACCGAACTTGACTGCCAAAATTGCCCCATCCCCATCAAACCAATGTCCCACCCGTTTACCAGCCCGTTCTAATCGTCCTGGGCCATTGCGGTAGAGGGTTCCTGCCAATCCAGGTGGAATTGCACCTGCGAGGATCGGTAACTGTGTCTGGGGAAATTCAGGAGCAGGAACGGCAAAAGCATTGCCCCAGAATGGTTTAGTTGTTAATGGTGGTGAGGTGCTGGTCATAGTAAGTGTGTGGATTAATGAGGATCGGCTAATCAAATTCTACCGTTGTTCCCTATAGATACTTGAGAAGTCGTGATGTTGCTAGTTGTATTTTTAAAATCGAGGTATACTAAGAGCGGATAGAAAATAGACTTTATTTTCACTTGAATAACTGATAAGATCGTGATCTAGATAGAGCGAAAATTACGTTAAATGCTGATCGTAAACTTTACAGAAGAAGATATAGAAAAATTGCACTATGAAAGATATCATCATCCGCATCCATTAGTAC
>JAJAYU010000078.1 GCA_026786125.1 Chamaesiphon sp. | reverse complement strand
GAGGACGTTTTCGCCGCAAGCGAGTTCTTCAGCGGTGTAAACTTTATCGGGATCGGTGATGCCCATCGATTTTAGACGTTCGATGTTAGCTTCTTTGCTTTCGCCGATCAAGCCAGTTTTGACAACTGCTGGATCGTAGATTAGCTGTCCTTGGAAGTGAGCACCCAAGCATCGGAGAGCTGCGGCGGAGATTACGCCTTCAGGAGCGGCACCGATACCCATGAGCGCGTGGATGTTGGTTCCAGCGAAGCCACAGTTGATTGCGGCACCAACGTCACCGTCACTAATTAATGCTACACGAGCACCAGCAGCGCGGATTTCAGCAATCAGATCGGTATGGCGTTCGCGTTTCATCACGACGACAACTAATTCATCGATCGGTAGATCTAGACACTCAGATAAGATTTTGAGGTTTTCGGTCGCAGATTTATTGATATCTACTTTACCTTTAGCGGCAGGAGGTGCAGCCAGTTTCTTCATGTAGAAGTCAGGTGCTGCAAACAATCCACCTTTTTCGGAGATAGCAAGTACAGCCATCGAACCAGGTTGTCCATAAGCACAGAGGTTGGTGCCTTCACAAGGATCGACAGCGATGTCGATTTCGAGGAGTTCATCAATAGAACAAAGATCGGCAGCATTTGGCTGAGAACAGATCCCAACTTCTTCGCCGATAAATAGCATGGGAGCGTCATCCCGCTCGCCTTCACCGATCACGATCCGTCCGCGCATGTGGATTTTGTTCATCCGTTCGCGCATTGCTTCAACCGCAACACGATCGGCTTCATTTTTGTCGCCTTTACCCATCAAGCGTGCAGACGCGATCGCTGCTTGCTCAACTACTTCTATAATTTCTAAACCTAAACTATTTTCCACTGCTAATGCGCTCCCAAGAAGCTGTATTTATAGGGATTTCAGTCTACAAGTCTACCAGAGCGAGGGGACACATACTCCCTTCCTAGTGAAAAATTAGACATTTGGTGTAGAGGTGAATGGTGGATACTTCGGCTACGCTCTGCTAAGGCAGACGCTATTGCTAGGGCAAACGCTCCGCTACCGCGAACAGTACAAGTGGTGGATGGTGAAAAGTGCGGTCTTGGGGTTTCCCAAGTGGAGCTCCTTTTCAAGACAGTGAATCAATGCTGTCTATTTTTTGTGTGGGAAGGACGTAAGATGTTATGCATTTTTTATCATTCGCAGCACTAAATTCTGGGATCGATGAGTCTGAGTATTTTTGCTGATGCTGGATCGCGCAAACAAGTCTCGATCGCCTAGTATATAATTACTGAGATACTTGGGAAGTGGCATGAAAATTTTGCATTTGTCTGATATCCACATGGGCGGTGGTTTTGCTCATGGCAAAATTGACCCAGAGACTGGCTTTAACACACGTTTTCAAGATTTTGTCAAGTCTTTGTCGCGATCGATCGATCGGGCAATTTCAGAGCCAGTAGATCTAGTCTTATTTGGTGGGGATGCTTTTCCCGATGCCACACCTGCTCCCTATATTCAGCAAGCTTTCGCCCGTGAATTTTATCGACTGGTGGCGGCCAATATTCCCCTAGTATTGCTCGTTGGCAATCACGATCGACATGCCCAGGGACAGGGTGGGGCAAGTCTCTCAATCTACCGCTCATTGGGCGTTCCAGGGACGATCGTGGGGGATACAATCGACACTTATACTATTACCACTCCCAGTGGGGATATTCAGATTATTACCCTGCCGTGGATTGACAGATCTACCCTACTCACCCGCGAGATTTCAGCGAGTCTATCAATTCTGGAAGTCAATCAATTATTGCTCGACAAACTCCAGCCACGGATCGAAGGCGAAATCCGTAAATTAAACCCAGCTTTGCCGACGATCGTTTTGGCTCATCTGATGGCGGATAATGCCACCTTGGGAGCCGAGAAACTATTAGCAGTTGGACGGGGGTTTACGATTCCCTTATCATTCCTGACGCGGGATTGCTTTGACTATGTAGCTCTGGGGCACGTTCATCGTCACCAAAACTTGAACAAAACTAATGACCCCGCAGTTGTTTACCCTGGCAGTATCGAGCGGGTAGATTTTAGTGAGGAGAAAGAGGATAAGGGTTTTGTGATGGTGACAATTGAGCCAACTGAACAAACCGAAGAACAACCAGCCAGTAAAAACTTCGAGACTACTTGGGAATTTTGCCCCCTACCTGTGCGAGAGTTTCGGACGATCAAAATCGATGTCTCTGAAAGTGAGCAACCGCAGGTAGATATTGAAAAAGCGATCGCTAAAGTAGAGATCGCTGATGTAGTAGTACGATTGATTTATCAGCTCAGTCCCGATCGAGTTGAACTAGTCAACACGGCGGCTTTGCATGAGGCTTTGAGCGCGGCACATCACTATACAATTCAGGCTGAACTAATTAGTCAATTGAGCCGTCCCCGCTTGCCCGAACTTGGTTGTAGCGTCGGCGATCCAATGGTAGCTCTGTCTACCTATCTCGAAAATCGTCCCGATCTGGAAAGTATTGCCAAGGCAATGATTGCGGCTGCGAATGAGCTAATGGCTGGTGATAGATTGTCCGCTGATCTCGCAGCAGATTTAGTGTTGTTAGATATTGAATCATCTACAGATCTGGAAATTGATCGATCCAGTCCGAAAGATGCCGATGCTCAACTAACGTTGCTGTGAATCCCCGCCGTTTAGCCAAACTAAGCGGCGCGAAAGTATAGAATCAACGGTTAAATATCGATCGTGCTAAAATATTACTCAATGTTAGAACCGAAATTGCGGTTAACTGTTGTATTTTTGATCGCTGTAAACTGAGCGAGCACATTGTATGTTACCAATTGCCACAGATACTCTTTTGCAGCAACGTTACCGCATCCTCGATCTGCTGGGAGAAGGCAGGTTTGGGCGGACATATTTGGCAGTAGATCGCGGGCGGGGTGATGCCTATTGTGCGATCGAAGAACTTGTCCCATTTGCTCAATTTTCCAGTGCTGTAATCAAAGCCAAAGAGATATTTAAACAAGAAGCAACCCTGCTTTATCAACTTCAACATGCTCAGGTACCTCGCTTCTGGACGACAGTTGAAGAGCAAAGTCGGCTGTTACTGATTCGAGACTATATTCCTGGCAAAACTTATCGAGATCTGTTGAACGATCGTCGCAATGTTGGTAGCACCTTTAGTGAGTCTGAAGTTTACCAATTTTTGCTGGATATATTACCAGTAATCGGATACATCCATAGCAAAGGTACGATCCATCGGGATCTTTGCCCAGAGCATATTGTTTGCCATGATGATAACGGGTTGCCAGTGCCGATTAACTTTGGAGTCGTCAAAGAGTTTGCCAATAAGCTTGAAATCAGCCCTGGTAGTCCACAGATGCCGATCGGTCAACCAGGTTACGCACCGATCGAACAACTTCAGCATGGACAAGTTTATCCTAATAGTGACCTCTACACCCTGGGCGTTACCGCAATTGTCTTGCTGACAGGTAAAGAACCGAGCGCGCTATTTGAAGGCGGCAAGATCAACTGGGCATGGCGGCAGTGGACAGCAATCGATGATGGCTTTGCGAATGTGCTGAGTCGAATGTTCAGTCCTCAGCCAACAGATCGGTATCAATCAGCGATCGAAGTCGAGCAAGATCTGCGGGCACTAAGTATTACACCAATCCCCATCGATCAAAAATTTCCGGATCGGCAAGATAGGTTTAAGCCACTATCACCAGCGGCTACTGTAGCCCCTGGTGCCAAGAGCACGTTCGCTGTTGCCGATCATCTCAAAACCAAACTTACCAATGTCAATGTCAAATCGATTTGGGAAAAGCCCCAAGTATTTATTCCGGTAGGTATACTGATCGCCCTCTTCGCTGGTGCTGGCTCTTGGCTGGGAGTTACTAACTTACTGCGCCAGCCGCCAGCTCCAGAGCCAGTCGCAGTTGTCCCCCCACCCAAACAAATCGACTTCAACAACCCCACAATTCCCACTGATACTAGTACCTCTGCTGTCTCAACTGATAGCAATACAATTCAGCTAGAAATGGATCGGCCGATCGAAAAAGAGGGTAAAGTTGATGCTAATACTGCCGTTCGATACACAATTCCGGCCATTGCTGGCACAAATCTCGATATTCAGGTTATCCCCCTAGCAGCTCAAAATATCGATCCTAGTAAACCAATTGAATCGATCGATCCGATACCAGCAACTACCCCCAGCCCGATTCAATCAACAACGATCAAATCTAAACAGCTACCAGTCCCAGTTGTGACACCAATGGCAGCTCAAGTCTTGATGACCATTATCTCACCCACAGGTAGCCCGATCGATGACAAATCCGATCGGGTAGTTGGTTGGCGGGGACAGCTTACCGCTTCGGGCGACTACACGATCGAATTACGTCCGATTAAAGGTTTAGCAGGAGTCTTTCCTTACAAACTGAGTGTGACTCAATTATCAGTTACGCCTGGATCGGCTCCGCTCAATACCAGCCCCAATTCCGCCGGATCTACCACCCCATTAGGTATCCCCATTCCAATTGGCGGGACTGGCTTGGAAACGATTCCAGCCAGCCCCGAAAACATCGCTCCCAATAACGATTTACCAACTTCCACTCCTGCACCGATTCCGACTCAAGTACCTACGGTTACGCCCAGTGCCGCCCCAACGGAGTCAGAACGTCCAGTCCGCAGCCGCAGACGCAGAGCAATTCCCGAACAACCCAGCCCTGAAGTTAGGCGCGAACGAGTTAATTCGACTGAAGAGGCAGCTCCCAGAACCCGCCGTAGACGTAGAATCATCGCCAACGACGAAAATACGACTCCGACTCGCCGAAATCGTCCTGCTAATTCAGAAACCCAGCCACAGCAAATCCCGGTCGCGAAACCAGATCTGGGTGATAATGGTACGAGCAATCCACCACAGAAAGAAGATCAAGTCCCGATCCTAGTACCTGAAGCCAAGAAATCAACTCCGCCAGCTAGTGGTGATCTTGACACGAACTAGCCACTGCCCATCCTCACACTTCCCGAACATGCTCCTAATTACTAGTACCGACACCGATGCGGGCAAAACAGTCTTGACAGCAGCATTAGCTGCTTATGCCAAAAAATATCATCGGCAGCAAAAATGGGGGATTCTCAAGCCGATTCAGTGTGGTGTGGGCGATCGAGAGTTCTATGCTAGAGTGTTTGGCGGCACGATCCAGGTGATCAATCCGATTTATCTAGAACACCCACTGGCACCACCAATTGCGGCAATTGAAGCGGGTGTCGAGATCGATCTCGGCATTGCGTGGCAAGCTCTGACAAAAATGCGTCAGCACCATGATTTTGTGTTGGTTGAGTCGGCGGGTGGCTTGGGTACTCCAGTCACTGCGGAGCTAGTAGTGGCAGACTTGGGGCGAGAGTGGCGATTACCAGCCGTATTAGTTGTACCAGTTAAGCTGGGATCAATCGGATTAGCTGTAGCAAGTGTCGCTCTGGCCAAGCAATATAATGTCCAATTGCGGGGAATTGTCCTCAATTGTACTCAACCGCTCTCAGCCACAGAGATTGCCAACCTCGCACCAGCAGAATTGATTCAATCCCTGACTAGAACTCCAGTGCTCGGTTGTCTTCCCTATCTCCAGGATCTTTACGATCTCGATTTATTAGCCGCAGCCGCCGCTGATTTAGAATTGGAAGTATTATTACCAGATCTAGCTGCCAACTATTCGATCGCATCTGTTACCTGAAAGTACTAAATCTCAACTAAAATAAGCACACCTTCGATCGATCTTTTTGCCCGTGCGTTTTGACATCATTACTCTATTTCCCGAATTTTTCACATCCCCACTCGGTTGTGGATTACTCAGCAAAGCCCTTGCCAAAGAGATTGCCTCGGTACATCTAACCAATCCCCGCGATTTTACCCTCGATCGACACCACAAGGTCGATGATGAGTCCTATGGGGGCGGTGTGGGGATGGTGATGAAGCCAGAACCGATCTTTGCAGCAATGGAGTCATTACCTGTGTTGCCACGGCGACAGGTGCTATTTATGAGTCCTCAGGGTGAAAAGATTGATCGAGCCTTATTTGAAGAATTGCGGTATGGCTACGATCAATTGGTGATCATTTGTGGTCATTATGAAGGGATTGATGAGCGGGTAATGAATATTGTTGATCGAGAGATATCTTTGGGTGATTTTGTGTTGACTTGTGGCGAGATTCCTGCCCTAACTTTGATTAATGGAATCACGCGGCTACTACCTGGAACTGTTGGTAAAGTGGAATCACTCAAAACCGATAGTTTTGAAGATGGGTTATTGGATTATCCCCACTATACCCGCCCCGCTGAATTTCGGGGTTGGCGAGTACCTGAAGTTTTAATGTCTGGAAATCATGAGAAAATTGCCCAATGGCGACATCAGCAACAACTCGATCGAACTCAATCCAAACGTCCCGATCTTTATGCTCAATGGTTAGTAGATAAAAACATTGAAAAGCCTCCTCTAGTTTAGAGAAGGCTGTCAATCTAGGAAGATATTTCAGGCTTGACTGAAATATCTTCATCATAGTTAAAATCCTAGAACTTGAAACCAGCACCGAGGCTAACAGCAGTGCTTGAGTTATTGGAGCTTAATGGCACGTTCAAGGCAGCTTTGAGATCTACGCTATCAGAGATACCAAAATCAGCACCACCAGTGAGGTATGTCTGAGTATTAGTGCTACCACCATTATTAGAAGAAGCAAATAGTACACCACCACCAAGATAAGGCGTGATTTGAAGCTTGCTAGAACGGCTTACATCGAAGTCATAAGTCAAAAATGCACCAAAGAGTGTTCCACCGTTGGGAAAATATACTACTGGACGAATTGAGATATTGTCACTAATACCAAACTTAGAATCAACACCAATTGCAGTGGTTCCGTTATTAATCAATAATGATGGACCGACAGTATTTGTACCCATTCCAGCTCTAGCAGGAGCACTCATTGCTAGAGTAGCAACTGAGGAACAAAGCATAACTAAAGCAACGATATTCTTTTTCATTTTCAGTTTCCCATTTTAAGTAAATTAGCTCAACCAAACTTTTTCTTGGTGCCTTCTCTGTGCTAGAGAACAGCCATTCCAAATCTGAATGTCGTTTAAATTGAGCATTCAGGTTATAATTTTTGCCTGATTACTAAACTTGACGCTACCGAATTGTGGAATGTTCCAGATTGAATTGTGCCTGCTGAATCTATATACACACGATCTCTAGACTCTTCAGGACAAAAAATATTTAAAATGAATATTTGCAAATATTCTCTAACTATCACACCGTGACTAACCTAATTTCAGCGATCGATCGATTATTGGCACCGTTTCATCAATTTGGCGTAAATCTGGGACTGAGCCGGATTCAGACTTTATTGAGCGCGCTCGATGCTCCTCATTTAGCTGTACCGATTATTCATGTGGCGGGGACTAATGGCAAAGGTTCTGTCTGTGCCTATCTTTCGACGATTCTTACTGAGGCTGGATATCGAGTCGGTAGATATACGTCACCGCACTTAGTTGATTGGAATGAGCGGATTTGTATCAACGACGAACCAATTAGTAACGAGTCTGCGGTAACTGCACTCGATCGAGTTATTGCCGCAATCGACCCCACAACGCCCATTCCCACTCAGTTTGAGATCGTGACGGCGGCAATGTGGTTATACTTTGCTCAGTCCCAGGTTGATATCGCGGTGATTGAGGTAGGATTGGGCGGTAGACTCGATGCTACTAATGTCTGTGACAAACCTCTAGCAACGATTATTGTATCGATCGATCTCGACCACTGGCAACAACTCGGTGATACCATCGCCAAGATTGCAGGCGAAAAAGCAGGTATCCTCAAACCCAATTGTCCGGCAATTATTGGCACTCTGCCGCCTGATGCAAACGCAGTAGTTGCCGAACGGATCGCCGCCCTAAATTGTCCCGCAACCTGGGTTAAACCTGCCATCAAGACACCAAAATCCCGATCGACACCAGAAACCCTATTATCATCAGATTCACTGCCCTGGGTCGAATCTGGAGGGATTGAATATCCCCTAGCATTGCTCGGTGAGATGCAATTGACTAATTCAGCAATTGCGATCGCCACGATCCAGACATTACGCCAATCGGGATGGAAAATTAGTGATCAGGCGATCGTCACAGGAATGGCAAATACGCAATGGCGAGGGCGAATTCAATGGACGACTTGGCTCGATCGCAAATTATTGATCGATGGTGCTCACAACCCAGCCGCTGCCATCGCTTTGCGTCAATATGTCGATACTCTCAATATGCCAATTAGTTGGGTGATGGGGATGCTCTCGACCAAATCACACCTAGAAATTTTTCAAGCCTTACTACGACCTGGCGATCGATTATATCTCGTCCCTGTGCCCGATCATAGCTCCGCAGATCCGGCTGAACTTGCGGCTATGGCTCGATCGGTATCTGATAGTTTAGATTCGATCGATACATACGCGAATCTGACCACTGGATTAACTGCTGCGATGACGACTACGGCGACCCATCAACCAGTTCTCTGTGGTTCTTTGTATCTGCTCGGTTATTTCCTGAAATTAGAGCAATAAACTTTGGTTGAGTGTGTTGGGTTGTCTCCTGAAGGAGAGGCTCCGCCAACATTCTTCAACCCAACCTACAGATCTAAAGCCTAAAGCCGAGCCAAATAACTGAGCAGATCGGCCATTTCTTGCTGGTTGGGCTGAAACTGGGGCATGGGGGGAGTGTTGCCACTGATGACTTGCTCGATCAAACTGTGGGGTGATTTACGCTTGGAAATTTCGCGGAGACTGGGGCCAACTCGTCCGCCTGCATCTAGCCCGTGACAGCCACTACAGTTGATTTGAAAGATCGCATGTCCGAGGGTCGGATCGCCTGTCTTTGCCAGTACACCAGTAATATAAGGATTGGATTCGTGAAGCGAGTGCCAGCCAAGGATCGCGCATAGACAGATCGACAAGCCAGCCATCACGATCGATCCAATCTGCTGCCACGATGTCTGTCTGAGTTTAGGTAGTCGAATATCCAAGACGTGCCTACTTTATAGATGAAGTTATATTAAAGATGCTGAAGTGAAAGTGTAGGTTTAGCACTGGAGTCTATTGTCTACACTTAATATTTTATCCACAAATCTCAGACTTGTGAAACATTTCTTAAATATCTTAAGCTTCTTATCTAATTGTAAAGTTATTTGTCGATGATTTGGGCAGTGGGAAGGACAAAAGATGTCAAAATACCGCAAAATATCCTAAAGTCAGTCCAAGTATCTTGCGTCATCCCCCCTAAACCCGATACGCTAGAAGAAATTATTTTAATTAATACGGAGTCTCAACGTGGTAGAACCATTACTAGCCGGAATTGTGCTTGGCTTAGTTTTCATTACTCTTGCTGGCTTGTTTGTCGCAGCTTACATGCAATACAAGCGTGGCGACCAAGTTGGGCTGTAGTTTTAGGGGATAGAGGATAGCGGATAGGGGATAGTTTGCTATTCGTTTATCCGCCTGTCAGCCTATCTGCTTCAAAAAAAGATATTGATGTGTTGCCATAGTTTTTATGGCGACAAAGTTTGAGGTTTGGTAGATCGACTGGTAAGGTGCTAATTGTCTGATCTGGACTATGTTCGACGGCGATCTCACCCATTGGAGCTAGAATTTGATATCGATCAATAGCCGCCAATACAGGCTGATATAATCCTCCAGCATAGGGTGGATCGAAATAGATTCGATCGAACTGTTGTCCGACCAAATCACCCAACCGTGTGATAATATCCCCGCGCAAGAGTTGAAAATGCTGGGATGTGCGCGCAACCTTGTTCCAGTTTTGTTCAATAATATCGCAAGCTGCACTCGATCGCTCGATCCCAATCACAAGCTTGGCTTCCCGACACAGAGCCTCTGCACCCATCGCCCCACTACCGCTACACAGATCCAACCACCGACAACCAGAGATCGATCCTTGCCACACATTAAACAAAGCCTGCCGCACTCGTGCCGGAGTAGGTCTAGTTTCCAATCCTGGCAATGTTTTTAGTTCTCGATTGCCGTAGATGCGGATAGTCATTTAAAGAATTACTTGAGTAAAGTGATTCCTTGGATTGTAAGTCCGCGCAGTCCGAATCTGCTCGTATAGCTCACGTTCGGCAACGCTGATGGTTTTGGGCGTATCGATGATGATTTTGGCTAATTGATCGCCACGTTCGCCGCGTGGATTTGCCCAGCCTTTGCCCCGTAGCCTAAGTGATTGACCAGATCGGACTCCAGCAGGCACATTAACTGTGACCATCCCATCTGGAGTGGGAATTTCAATTTGGGCACCGAGCACAGCCTCATCGGGGGTGACTGGGACTTCACAGATGAGTTGTTCGCCATCGAGTCGAAAGAATGGATGAGGTTGCAGTTCGACGGTGAGATATAAGTCACCGCGCTGTTTGTTGTAAGTAGTCGCATTTCCTTTGCCACGCACGCGAATGCGGCTACCCGCTTTGGCACCACCTGGAATGCGGACTTTGATCGTTTCAGTGCCGAGATTAAAACTTTTTTGAACGCCTTTGAAGGCTTCCGAGAGGGATAGTTCGATCGTGGCTTCGCGATCGCCACCGACGTTTGCTGTACTATTATTTGTGCTGGCACTACTACCAGGATCGGTGACAGTCTTATTGGTTGTCGTAGTTTTCGCACCTGTGGATTTGGGCGGAGCCGAATTACCAGCAGTTGAATTATTATTAAAACGACCTAGTAGCTCGTTCACAAAGTCGTCAAAGTTGTTATATTGACCAAAATCAACTGCGTTGAAATCCCCAGGCGGAGTATTTGCTGTGCGGCGGGTGGTCGATCGAGTATTATTACTAGGCTGTTCGGATTGTTTCCAGTATTGGCCAAACTTATCGTACTGGCTACGCTTGTCAGGATCGGAGAGGACTTCGTTGGCTTCGGTGATTTCTTTGAATTTTGCTTCTGCAACATTATCCCCTGGATTGAGATCTGGATGATATTTACGTGCTAGTCCCCGATATGCCTTTTTGATGTCGTCTGCGCTGGCGTTCTTATTCACTCCTAAGAGCGCGTAGTAGTCCCGAAAGTTTGTCGCTGCCATATTGAGTCAGTGGCTAATAAATAGTGAGTGCTTGGATGTAGATGTTTGATGTTTGCCAGTTATTCTTTATTGTTCCCTAATTACTTGCAAAATTCATAGATCCATAATCACTCAATTTTGAGGCAAGTCTTGTATTCTTACAGCCTACACTAGTACGAAAGCATTAGTGTAGGCGTAGATCTCCGGGTACCCATTAAGGGCTCCCCTACAGGCAACTTGTATAGAGGTGCCCTTAATTCAACGACCTACTTCTTCTGCAAAATCAAGGCAACATCCTTGGCAAAATAGGTGAGAATTAAATCGGCACCAGCCCGCTTGATACTTAGCAGCGTTTCCATCACAATTTTTTGCTCATCAATCCAGCCGAGTTGGGCGGCTGCTTTGATCATTGAATACTCACCACTCACATTATAAGCGGCAACAGGCACGTTACAATTGGCCTTGACTTGGTGAATGATGTCCAGGTATGCCAGCGCAGGTTTGACCATGACAATATCTGCACCTTCGGCGATGTCGAGTTCGATTTCGGTGAGGGCTTCACGGGCATTGGCTGGGTCCATTTGGTAAGTTTTCTTGTCACCAAATTTGGGGGCAGAGTCTAGCGCGTCGCGGAAGGGGCCATAATAAGCCGAAGCATATTTGGCGGAGTACGCCATAATCGCTACATCGGTAAAGCCATTGGCATCTAATCCGCGCCGGATGGCACCAATTCGTCCATCCATCATGTCTGAGGGTGCAACCATGTCGCAGCCAGCTTGTGCTTGGGAAACAGCCATTTTGACTAGAATTTCGACAGTCTCATCGTTGAGGATCACACCATGCTCATCAATCACCCCATCATGTCCGTGGGTGGTGAAAGGATCGAGTGCAACATCGGTGATGACGATCGTGCCTGGAGTTTGAGCTTTAATTGCTTTAACAGCCTGTTGAGCTAATCCTGCGGGGTTGTAGCTCTCGGTGCCATTGTCATCTTTCTTGGATTCAGAGACGACGGGAAATAGGGCGACGGCTTTAACGCCGAGGGTATATAATTCAGCAATTTCAACTAGTAGCAGGTCTAGACTATAACGATAGCAACCTGGCATTGAGACGATTTCTACCCGCTGATTTTCACCTTCCATCACAAACATGGGATAAATAAGGTCGTCAACGGTGAGCTTGGTTTCGCTAACTAGGCTGCGGATACTGGGATTGCGGCGCAGGCGGCGAGGGCGTTTGGTGAGTGAGAGTTGGCTGTCGGAATTAGTGGGGGAGGGGGGCATAATCAGTAAATAATTGATAATTGATAATTGATAATTGGGTTTT
>JAJAYU010000077.1 GCA_026786125.1 Chamaesiphon sp. | reverse complement strand
GGGCTATCTTCAAGTTGCCCAATCTTACCACCTATTAGATGAATATATGCAGAGTCTCCATCTGCTACTAATTTTTGGAGTACCACTGGCAATGTTACTAATCGGTGGTGCGAGTTGGTGGCTGTCGGGACTAGCAATGCAACCGATTTATCAGTCTTATCAACAGATTCAACAGTTTACCGCCGATGCCGCCCACGAATTGCGGACTCCCCTAGCGGTAGCGCGAGTAGCTGTCGAAAGTGCCCTAGATCCAGCCGCAATCGAGTCAGAAACCCGCACAAATCTAGAAATTGCCCAGCGTCAAGTTCACCATCTGACTCGTCTGGCTGAAGACCTCCTGTGGCTGTCGCGACTAGAAGCGAAGCACTTACCCATCCAGCAACAACCTTGCTGTCTCAACGATCTCGTTAGCGATTTGGAAGAAGAATTAGCTCCGTTGGCAATGGCTGCTGGGATCGATTTGCAGGTAGCGATCTTAGTCAAAGAACCGCTCTATGTGATCGGAGATATCGACAGGCTTTACCGGGCGACTTCTAATTTGATGACTAACGCTATTCAATATACACCTGCGGCTGGAGTGGTCGCAATCCACCTTGAATATTTAGAGAATACGGCAATTATTACAGTTCGAGATAATGGCATCGGGATCGCTCCAGCAGATTTGCCTCACATATTCGATCGCTTTTATCGGGTACAAGTCGATCGAGCGCGGGCGACAGGTGGAACGGGATTGGGTTTAGCAATTGTGAAAGCGATCGTGTTAGCTCATCAAGGAACTATTCAAGTCAGTAGCGAACTCGGAACTGGTAGTATCTTTACAGTCAAATTACCAGCTAAATCGGTTTAACAATTGATCTGGATTTCGTGTTTAGATAATTGACATGAGTATCAGTCTTAAATGCTGTTGACAAGAAAATAGAGCAGGATTTCAAAACTCTGCTCCAAAATATCCTAAATTTATCGGATGGTAGAGTGATACTTATCCTTTAAATGTTTGGCCATTAAAGGTAGTTTTACTAGTTAAAATCTTACTTTCTTTTAATCGCCAGCCTTGAGGAGTTTTTAACCATGAATCACGAGATGTTTGATTGATAATAATTTTATTGAAACCAGCAACAGTTCCTTCAGTCTTTTGTTTGATCGCTACATCGATACCACTAGCCTTGACATCAATATTTTTGATAGTTGCCTTATTAGAAGTTAATTTAATATTAAACCGAGTGAATAGATTATTATAATGTTCGCGAAACTCTGCTAGTGTCTGTTTTTTACCATCAGTGTTGGTATTTACATAGTCAGGTGTGAACAGTGCTGTTGCACCTGTGATATCACGACGGACGAAGGCCGCGTTAATTTGGTTATAGTTTGTTTGGATTGTCGGCTGAATCTTAGCACTATTTTCTGCATATCCAGGCTGAATTGTGACGATCGCAACAGACATTAATACCGTTGATAGAATTGGGTACTTGGGAAAAGAAAAAGTCATAGATATTAGTGTGCGAGAGGATTATCGTCAGTGACGTATATTGAAATCTGAAAGTTTCCGGTAATTAGGGATTTATCAGAAATTAGGACGCAATTAAGCTATGAGTAAGTTCACCAATTCACAAAAGCCAGCTACTTCTGGTAACTTGGTAACATATCGAGGCTGGTATGAGAGTTGGTTCGTGTAGTGTTGGATATTGGCAACACCAACTGAGCGGGGAAATAAGGATCGATCGAACATACTTGCATCATTGGGACTATCCCCGACAGTAATTATCTGTGTTGGTTTGATCGCCGGAAAATATTGCTTAAGTACCTGTGAAATTGCCACACCTTTATCTTGATGCTGGGGTTTAATATGACACTGAATGGTACTAAAAGTAAAACTATAATCCCATTGTTCGCATTTGCTAGCAATTTGCTGTAGTTCCAAATCGGTCAAACCACCAATATCAAATGTCCAGTCGGTAATCCGAAACTGATTATCAATTGATTCTTGAATTTGTGGATAGCATTCTTGCAACTCCCAGAACCGATTGGCTAACTGTTCTCGATGTGCTTCGATCCGATCGATCCTCGTTAGAAAATCAAATTCACCATCAGTATTAAAATATATACCGCCATTTTCGGCGATCGCACCCACCACAGGCAAGTAATTATTGACTGCACTTACCCAGCCAGCAGATCTACCTGTAACTAATAATAATTTGATCCCCTTAGAATTAAGTAAATTGATCGATTCTAATAACTCACGAGTGAATTTGCCCGTGCGGGTCAGAGTCCCATCGATATCTGTTGCAACGAGCTGAATATCTGTCAGTTTTTCGGGTAAAGGAATACTATTTGACACAACTTTGACTTAATTTTCTGTAGCGTAGCCCAAGGGTACCCAGAAGGGGCACCCTTACGCAATTAATTAGTAAGATTCACCATCCACCATCCACTATTCCCTATTCTCTATTCCCTATCTACTTATGCAATCCACATTCCTTCTGAGTGGCTTCCTCCCACCACCAGCGACCTTCCCGTTCATGTTGCTGGGGTAGAGTTGGCTTTGTGCATGGTTCACAACCGATGCTGATAAAGCCGCGCTCGTGGAGAGAATTGTAGGGTACTTCAAGAGCGCGAATATATGCCCAGACATCGGCGGATGACCAGTTTGCGAGGGGATTAAATTTGACTAATGGATGATCTGGAGTGGAGAAACCAGCATCGGCTTGAATGGCGGGTACAGTTGCGCGAGTAGAGGGACTTTGATCCTTGCGTTGTGCAGTAATCCAGGCATCGAGGGTGGCTAATTTGCGCCGGAGGGGAGCTACTTTGCGAACACCACAGCATTCTTGATGTCCATCTTCATAAAAACTAAATAAACCCTTGGCTTTGACTAGGGCTTCGACGGGGGCTGCTTCTGGATAGACGACATCGATCGCGATACCATAGTGCTTGCGGACTCGATCGATAAACTGATAAGTTTCAGGATGGAGACGACCAGTATCGAGACTGAAGACTTTGACATTGGGATTGATTTTGTGCGCCATATCAATCAACACCACATCCTCGGC
>JAJAYU010000076.1 GCA_026786125.1 Chamaesiphon sp. | reverse complement strand
GTTACTGACTTTATTACGATCGATGGCACCGATCATAATAATGAACTCAAACTATTACAACTAGCCGCATCTGTCGAACAAAATTCCGAACATCCGTTGGCAGAAGCAGTGATGCAATATGCTCGATCGCAACAGGTGGAAATAACCGATGTAGCTGAGTTTGAAGCGATCGCTGGGAGTGGCGTACAAGGGCAGGTAGCGGGTCGATTCGTCCGCGTGGGAACTCAGCGATGGCTGAATGAATTAGGGCTGGCTACTCAGGCTCTGGAGGGGCAAAGAGACGAACTGGAGCATTTAGGTAAAACGGTAATTTGGATTGCTGTCGATGACAAAGTGCAAGGGATAATGGGAATTGCGGATGCCCTCAAGCCATCTTCTGCCGACACTGTGCGCGCTTTGCAACGGTTAGGGTTAGAAGTTGTGATGCTCACTGGAGACAATCGCCCAACAGCCGAAGTAATCGCGCGCCAAGTAGGCATCACCAGAGTACTGGCTGAGGTGCGTCCCGAACAAAAAGCTAGTACGATTACCGAACTACAAGCATCAGGGAAAATTGTCGCAATGGTAGGCGATGGCATTAATGATGCTCCAGCTCTAGCTCAGGCAGATGTGGGAATTGCGATCGGCACTGGTACTGATGTCGCGATCGCCGCTAGCGATATCACCCTGATTTCTGGGGACTTGCAAGGTGTGATTACAGCGATTCAACTTTCTCGCGCCACGATGCGAAATATTCGCCAAAATCTGTTCTTTGCCTTTGTCTATAACATCGCGGGGATTCCGATCGCAGCGGGAATTTTATTTCCCTTCTTTGGCTGGCTGCTCAGTCCGATCGTTGCCGGGGCAGCAATGGCATTTAGTTCGGTTTCAGTTGTCACAAATGCGTTGCGGTTGCGGAACTTTCGACCTAAAACACTTAACTAATCAATAGATGATCATGCTTAAACACAAGTTATTTCTAATGACATTAGTAGGCTTTGGATTTCTAGTCGGTGTAATTTCGGGAGCGATCGGCTCGGAGGTGTTCGGATGGTAAGTAGATCGGTGATTATGGCGACGATCGCAACGGTAGGAGTATCGATTGGTTTAACTGCTAGCGGGGCGATTGCCCAAACTATGCGCGAATATAATCAACCTACTACGACAACTCAAACAAGAGAATTTCAGCGGATCGAACAACCTTTATCCAGTAAAATTTTAGTCACTACTGGCGGTTTAGGTCTAATTGCAGTGGAATTATGGTGGTTTCTATTTAGTAAACCCAAGTCCCGCAAACTGACAGCACAGGCGGGGATTCAGACAGTCACAATTACTGTTGATGGTGGCTATGAACCTAGCTATATTGTGGTTAAAACAGGGCAACCCGTGCGGCTCAACTTCGATCGCCAAGATCCGAGTAGCTGCCTGGAAGAGATCAGATTGCCGGAGTTTCGGATCGCCAAAACATTGCCAATCGATCGAATCACCCCGATCGATTTCACACCAAATAAACCTGGTAAATATGAATTTACCTGTGGCATGAATATGTTCAGAGGCACGATCGAGGTGCAGCCTCCAACTAATAAATAAATCATAAATGCGATCAAAATATTTAATCGACAGGGCAAGCCCACACGTTTGGTAACAAATGGCAACTAGAAACAAGAAATGTGGTGTCAATTGAAAAACTGGCACGATCGATCGAATTAAACAGCCCTCAATTGGGTAGATTGATAGATAGCAGCGATCCACACCTCAACCGCCATGACTCAATCCCCGATCACTAGATCGACCGATAATACTACTCAGATAGATCACCAGATTCCCCCTGGGATCTCCGGTTGGCTCACTAAAATTATCTATCCACTCGGTCAATATATTGTCCTGACTGGCTTTTTTCGGGAGATTGAAATCATTGGCACAGAATATATTCCCTATACAGGTGCAGTCATCCTAGCACCAACTCATCGATCGAGATGGGATCCGATCCTTGTACCCTACGCAGTTGGCCCCTACGTCACGGGGAGAAGCTCACGGTTCATGGTGAGTATTAATGAAGTTCAAGGCTTGCAAGGCTGTTTTGTGCGGCGATTGGGTGGCTTTGCGATCGATACTCATAAGCCCAGTATTGCTAGTATCCGCCATAGTGTCGAGTTACTCCACGCTGGCGAGATGTTGACGATTTTCCCTGAAGGTAATATTTTTCGGGACGGGGGTTTAGCTCCGCTCAAACAGGGTTTATCCCGTATTGCGATCCAAGCGGCAGCAACTAAACCAGGATTGGATCTAAAAGTGATCCCGATTCGGTTTAATTACGAGCAGCCGATTCCCAAATTTCGGAGTAAAGTCTCGATCGAAATTTGCAAACCACTGGAACTAACAGCTTACCAAGAATTATCGACCAGAACAGGTGCCGAAAAGCTGCATCAAGATCTAGTTCGATCGCTTAAAGGTTAAATAATCTAGTGTAATAATGGCTCTCGATCGATCTGCGCGTACAATTGCTTACAGAGGCAAATTTCAGTACCTTGACGATTCCAGACCACTCGATCAAATATTTGGTGTAATAAAAACATCCCTCGTCCCGACTCTGACTCAACATGGGGTAGGCTTGAACTTTCTGGCAGATCTCTTGCTGGTGGCTGAAACCCACCACCTTCGTCGGAAATAATCCACCAATAAGCCCCCTCTTCAAAACAAAACCGGACAATCACCTGCTTGCGAGGATCGAGGTTATTTCCGTGTTTGGCGGCGTTGACTAACGCTTCCTGGAGTCCTAACCTATTTTCTGCGTACCATTTACGCTGAACTGCTGATAAAAGATCGTCAAGAATCTGGCATAGAAATAGCGTTGAAGCAAAACTAACTTTATCCCACTCAGAC
>JAJAYU010000075.1 GCA_026786125.1 Chamaesiphon sp. | reverse complement strand
TCTCGATTTATGGTGGTGCATGGCAACGTGGTAGCCCTGATAGCGATGACGCTTTCAATCGTTATATTGCCGCACAAGGTTATGTGGTCTGGGCAATTTCTTATCGTCATACCCCAGCTTATCATTTTCCGACTCAAATTGATGATGTCCGATCGGCATTAGCATATATCAAACAACATTCAGTCGAGTATGAAACCGATCTCGATCGAGTTGCCCTGATTGGACGTTCTGCTGGTGCTCAATTAGCCATGTTAGCCGCATATCAAGACCCACCATTTCCGATTAAAGCCTTAGTAAATTACTATGGACCCGTCAATCTTACCGCTGGCTATGATGATGTCCCAACTCCCGATCCGATCGAATCTAGAGCTACACTCCGAAAGTTTTTAGGTGGTACTCCGACAGATTTTCCCGAACTTTATTACCAAGCTTCACCCCTAAATACAGTCAAACCTGACTTACCACCATCTCTACTAATCTATGGTGGAAAAGACCATATTGTTCAAGCTAAATATGGTCTATACCTAGCCCAGAAGCTTCAATCTGAGGGCAATAAAGCTGTGTTCATTGAAATTCCGTGGGCAGATCATGCCTTTGATGCGGTATTTTCAGGGCTGAGCAATCAACTCGCGCTCTATCACACTGAGCGATTTCTGGCATGGGCGTTATCTAGGTAGACAGCACCTGTGACTTAACCTGATTGGTTTGGCGAAATGAATCGATAGATACTAGGGTATTTGATGAAGCATCCCACAAAATAAACTTAAAGCATCCAATCATATCACCTATTTTCAGCTTTTTAGATTTGACGAGTAAGTGACTATTTACCCGATGACAAGCTTCGAGATGATAGTTGGGGATTCGCTCAGATAAATGGTGGATATTGTGATAACCAATATCTGCGGAAAACCACTTCAGAACTGTTGGTAGTTCTAAATAACTGCTACCTTCGATTGCGGCAGTTAGATAATCCCATCCCGCCGTTTTATGAGCATAACTACCTTCATAATTATGTTGGACAAAAAAGACGTACATAAAGACTGCGGCAGAGCAAGTCAAGATGATTGAATAAATGCCTAAAAAGAATCCAGCTCCAAGCAAATTACTGAGGATCACCCAGCTACTAATTACCGCAATATTATTGAATAATAAGTCCCAAAACTCTGCTTTTGAATACCAGTTCCTAGACTCATAAGTAGCAAAAATCTGAGCAAACTTCATGCTAGGGTTCTGCTTTTTACAAGCGAAGAAATGTTTAGTCAAGCCATACAACCCAAGTACTAGTGCTAGTCTGGGCTTGATCGCTAGATAAAAGAAGCCCCCTGGTAGAGCCATCAATGGATGCTTGGTAAGTTCATAAACACTTTGGTCAAATGAATTCAGTTTGGAAAACTCCTCAGTTGACAGAAATGCGCCAACACCCCGATATCTTTCCCAATCGCCATTAGTTTTGTGATGATAAGCATGACCTCTTGACCAGGGATATTGCGGGATAGCATTAATCAAGCCCAGGCAGAACCCCACAACTCTATTTACTTTTTTTGAAGTAAATAGTGAGTAATGACCACAATCATGCATCAGCGAAAAGCAGCGCAATGAAAATAGAATCATCAGCACCATAATTGGTGGCAGCGTCCACAGTGAAAATTCAGCAGCCTTGACAGCTAAAAACCATAGGCAAATATAGGGAACGACTGTATTAATGATTTGATAGGTTGCCCACAAGTCATTGCTCTTCATGTAGGGATTTAGGACAAAATCCGATTTTTTGATTTCAGTTTCCATTCAAGAGAATATTGATTTAAATAACTATAGTAATGAGCACTCGATTAAGCTAATCTCTACGCTGATTGACAATTAAATTGGGAATGAATCCTGTCGCTGCTGTAGTGTTTAATTTCCAATATCTCCATTGATACAAATCTTATTATAGGAAAAATATTAGCTACTCGCAAAACTGACTGGATTTTGATCCCGTCGATGATTGAACGGAATCGGATCGCCCTGAGCATCACCGACGAGGGCAGCAGTTGTCTCTAGAGCCATTCGGAGTCGTTTAGCAGCATAAATTGACATATCACGGGGGACGTTAATTCGATCGCGTAAATATCTCAAGGCTGCATCCGATCCCCGTGGTGGAATACAAGTAGTACCCGCGATCATGTTTGTCAGCGCAGATCGCAAAGCCTCATCAACTAGCTTATTACCCCCAGGATTGACCCGAATAATATGATCGTGATGCTTAATGGTGCGGTAGAGAGCTTCAGCACCAGCATTTTCCGGTTCAGGAAAAGTCGCATCTGGCAATCCAGCCCAAGGGCCATTATCTACTTGTGACTTATTAACTAGCATCTGAGGTTCCCCATTTTCCCAACAACCACCCATTTGAGGTGGTAAATCATGGACGTGGGTATGAAAATCACTTTGAGTACCACGATAAGTTGGGCGGCTTTCCATTGCGTCAAACCAATCCGCCAATCGAGGATTTTCCTCCCGCAGGGAATAGCCTTTGTAATAGTAAAGGCTAGCGTTCATCCGCTCGACATAGGGTGTAAAGATTACATCAGCAGTCCCAAACTGCTCTAGGAAATAGGCTCCAGGTGTTTTCGCTAAGGCAGTTTCGACCATTGCTACTACCTCAATGAATTGGTGACGGTTTTGCTGTTCTTCCCGTACCGAACGGGACGGACGGCAGAGCCAATTGCACCAAGCCCGAAATAGCAACCGCTCTAATTGTCGTAAGGGCAGTACAGCGGGATCTTTCATCCCCAAACTGAGCACGCCAAAGGCTCGTTCGAGGGCGAGGAGAATATCATCACTTTCAGTCACAATTTTTCCATCTAGCTCAATTGCTGGTAACATTCCCGATGGCACCTTGCGCTTATACCAACTCTCTTTCTCCCCGTAACAAAACATCGTTACTTTTTCGATTCGGTAGGGAATTTGTTTTTCCTCCAACCACAGCCAGATTTTTTGACAATAGGGGCACCAAGCATGATTGTCGCGGTATAGGGTGACTCGGACATCAGATTCAGGTTGTCCAAATAATCGCAATCTGGACTGAGCATTGGTGGCTCCATTGATGGGATCTGCTGGGGTAAATTGAGCAGTTGCTAGATCTGAGAGTTCTTGCCAGCTCAGGGGTGTCGTAGTCATCTGACCTAATTGTAAAGTTATATATTCAAGCTAACACAACACAACATAGCCCTGACTTCCACCAGAAATCGGGGCTATTGCCGAGCGTCTTTCTAGAGGATCCCATAGATAACGGCTGCCGCCAATAACTACCAACTAATTAATATTTGCCACCCCCTTGACACCAACCTAAATACCTATGCTATGATAAGTGAGTCATGCAATGGGGTGTCGCCAAGTGGTAAGG
>JAJAYU010000074.1 GCA_026786125.1 Chamaesiphon sp. | reverse complement strand
ATGTCCGACAGTGACCGGGGTAGCCAAATGCTGGGAAGTGAGTGTGATTCCCCTGCGTCACGCAGATGGGCATGTTGAACAGATCCTGGCGATTTCCCACGATGTTACCGAGCGGCGGCAAGTAGAAGATGAACTGCGTCAGGCTCAAGCACTAGCTCAACGCCAACTGGTGGAAATTGAAGCCATTTATCAAACTGCACCGATTGGTCTGACCACTATCGATGTGGACTTCCGCTTTCAGCGGGTCAATCAAAGACTGGCAGAAATGAACGGCGTGACGATCGAAGATCACATTGGGCGCACTGTCCGCGAAGTGATCGGCGACTTAGCAGATGGCAATGAACTGCTACTGCGACGAGTATTAGAGACAGGAGAACCCCTACTAAATCTAGAACTTAGCGGTGAAACCAATGCTCAGCCAGGAATTTACCGGACTTGGATCGCCAATTATTATCCACTCAAGGATCCAACTGGACAGAGTATCGGTGTTAATATCGTCGTGCAAGAAATCACCGATCGCAAACGCGCCGAAGCAGCTCTAATAGAGAGTGAAGAGCAATTTCGGAGTACATTCGATCAAGCCGCCGTCGGCATCGCCCATGTCAGCCTCGATGGTCGCTGGCTGGTAATGAACTCCAAGCTCTGCGAGATCGTCGGATACATGGAAGCAGAATTACTCGATCTCACCTTTCAAAATATCACCCATCCTGAAGATCTCTCGATCAATCTGGAATATGCTCACCAACTGATAGCAGGGGAACGCCAGACCTATACGATGGAAAAACGCTACATCCACAAACTGGGTCACATTGTCTGGGTCAACTTGACAGTATCAATCCGGCTCGATCCTGCGGGTACGCCCCTGCATTTTATTTCGGTGATCGAAGCTATTGACGATCGCAAACGGCTCGAATTGGATCTGCAAGCCCAAACAGTCGAGCTGACCAAAACCACCGCCCTGATTGAACTTCGCAATCAAGAGTTACATCGATTCTCCCATACAGTTTCTCACGACCTCAAAGCCCCATTGCGGGGGTTTTCCAACCTAGCTACCTGGATTAGCGAGGATCTACCGCCAACGGTGGATCCAGATATTTTCGCGAATCTAGACTTGATGCGAGCGCGGATAGCTCGTATGAACAGCCTGATCGATGGTTTACTAGAATATGCGCGGGTCGGGAGTACTAGCACAAGTCTAGCAACTTTTAGTGTCGAGCAGCTACTAGCCGAGATCGTCGATTCCTTGAGCATTCCCGACAGTTTTGTCGTCGAGCTACCCGCTGATCTACCCCCAATTACCACCCATCCCGTTTTGTTGAGTCAAGTCCTAGCAAATTTGATTGGGAATGCCTATAAACATCACGATTCTCCAGGGGAGACGCTACGCGAACGCACCGATGGTAGAATTCAAGTCACCGCCCAGCCTGATGCGAAGCTGTGGACATTTAGAGTCACAGATAATGGTCGTGGGATCGCCCCAGAAAACCAAGCAGAGGTGTTTGATATCTTCAAAACACTGTCCGATACCGATCAAAATAGTACTGGGATCGGGCTATCGATCGTCAAGAAGCTAGTCGAAACTCACGGTGGCGAAATTACACTCGAATCTCAGCTCGGTGTAGGGACAACTTTTAATTTTACTTGGATGCCTGAGCAAACAAGATAGCGTGTTGGGTTGTCTCCGGAAGGAGAGGCTCCGCCAACATTCTTCAACCCAACCTACAGATCTATCAACTATCAACTAATTAACTGAGTTAGCATAGATATAACGGCCAAATTAAAATAAGGTGTGTAACCGATGATAAATCTCGATCGAGAGTCTGGTTTGACAACTCCACCGTTAGATAAACCCTTGCCACCACACAACAATAGCCGCCAGTTAAAATGGCGCAACGATCTTTTCTTTGTCTTCCCCGCGATCGGTTTAGGCACATTTGCGCTCTGTATCGGTCTCGCGATCCTCAATCCAGTGGCGATCTCTCCGCCTGCCAATCCCTTCGCTACACCCGATCATTTGCTGCCAGAGTGGTATCTATTGCCAGTTTATCAGCTCGTCCGCCTGATTCCCTACAAAATCGTCGGCATCATCACGATGGTGGGATTTGCGACGGGATTATTATTGCTACCTTTAATTGAAAATCTCGATTGGCTCAATCCTCGCTTACGTCAGATGATTTCGATCGCCATTTTTGCGATTAGTACGATCGTCACGCTATGGTTGGGCTATGGCGCAACCCTTCCAGTGGAACAAGCTTTTACATTAGGTCTTTTTTAGGAGTGAAGTATGAAGAATGAAGACCCTAATTTCAGGCTGCAACGACTCTCAACTGTGCTAGCGGTGGCAATTCTCACTCTAGTACTGATGGCATCAGTATCGGGATTACTGCTAGCAGTTTACTACGAACCGAGTGCAGGTGCGGCATCTTCTTCCCTCAAACAAATCGGGACTGAAGTGCCCTTCGGCTGGCTGGTGCTGACAGTACATCACCTAGCGGGAAATGGATTTCTGATTGTCGCCCTCGTCCAAATTATTGTGATGTTTTTGGGTCAACAATTTCGACCTAGTTGGATTGTCGGCTGGGTGAGCGGGATTTTATTGACTCTCAATGCGGTGGGTTTGGGCTGGACATCAATGATCCTAGACTGGTCTCAACAGGGCTTCTGGAGGTTCCGAATTGAGTTGGGGACCATCGAAGCGGTGCCACTGATTGGCTCGGCGTTACGGACTATTCTCGTTGGGGGTGATACGATCTCTTCTCAAACGATCGTCCGACTTTACACCCTCCATAGTTATGTCTTGTCCCTAGTGGCGGTGGGACTAGCGATCGTCCATTTAGTCGGCTTGACGATCCGCGATCGAGAAATTGAAACTGCGGATTTAACTCTGCGATCGCCTGAATAAGCTCAAGATTTAGATTGATCGCCTTAAACATTTGATTTTCGGTGGTTTAATTGGGTGGAAGCTGGCAAATCGATATTTGCTCGATTGCGTTAACTTCAACGTAAAATCAATGATTCGATCGCGGGTAACTCCGCTCGATCGTCATCCTGTGGCTCGATCGTTATTTCAACCTTATATCCCGCACCAGCCGCCAAAGCTGCGAGCGTATCCAGCCGTAACAATTGTTTGCCAGTTTCCAATCTAGCGATCTGCGATTGCTTGATACCTACCTTATCAGCAAACTCCTGTTGAGTCAGCTTTGCAGCTTGGCGCATGGCAATAACCATTCTCGCAATCTGAAACTCTGTTCTCAAAGCCTCATATTCTTTCAGCACTTCCGGCTTACTCAAAGCGCGTTTTTTGACTTGATCGAGACTAATCATTTTAGCTGTCATTCTCAACTCCTCAAATATAATTTAACTTTCGATCGATTAACCTTCGGCTTCAACCTGCTCTAGAAAAGCTGCCAAATATTTTTTCGCCAACTTAAGCTCTTTGCTTGGTGTTTTTTGAGTCTTCTTGTGAAAACCATGCAGGAGAATAAATTGTTGCCCCGTGTATAAGAAATAGATAATTCGGTAAGCATTTTTATCCACACGGATGCGAACTTCGTAAAGCTTATCTTCTAGCGGCTTGACATGGGGCATTCCCACCTCAATTCCCGACTCTTCTAGTAAATCGAAAACCCAAAGTAACTTAGCCTGAGTTTTAGCGTCCTGAGCTTCAAACCACTCGGTAACTGGAGATTTAGCCTCGCTATCGGTATAAAACTTAATCGACCACTCAGCCATTTACAAAATCGGTAATTATAACATTAATGCTATTACAATTAGTTCTTTCTGGCAACTATCCCACTTAATCCGAGATCGATCGGTAAGAGGATCTACACAATTTGATAGAGCTATAGAAAATCAACGTGCTTACAATAGCGGAAATTGTGGCCAGGTGAAATGGACGGCTAAACCCCTGCCAGAGGGTGGAGTTGCCAACCAAATTTTACCACCGACCCGATCGACGAGTTTCTTGACGATCGCTAGTCCGATCCCCGTACTTTCGTAAACATCACGGGATTTGAGAGTTTCAAATAGTCGAAACACTCGCTGATGGTGTTCTCGATCGATCCCAGGACCATCGTCAGTAATCACAAATTCGATCTGTTTTCCAGCTAATTCTACAAGAATCCCAATCTGACCGCGATGGCTGTCTTGGGATGCACCACCGAGATCATCTTCGGTGACTGCCAGTGCGTCATGGTGTTTGAGCGCATTTTCTAACAACTCTTCGAGCACTTTGCGGAGGTAAGATTTGCACACAATCATCTGGAGATCCGTGGGATGAACCTCGATCTTGAAGTTGGGTGGGAGCAAGAGAGCGGTTTTGATTGCTTCTAAAAAGATCGCAAGTTCGATCGGTTCTGAATCGACGGGAGTTTGTCCTAAATTGGAGTACTCCCACAATCCATCGATCAAGTTGTTGAGGCGATAGGTACGCTGGCGGAGGAGTTGGAGATTGAGATCGAGTTGTTCGGAGGAGTAGGGTTTGACTTCTTCTTCAATCCACTCGGACAGGGTGGCAATTCCCCTCAGCGGGGTCTTGAGATCGTGGGCGGTGGCGTAGGCAAATTCAGCTAATTCTTGATTGCGGCTATTGAGGGTAAAGTTACTACGAATCAGGGCAAGGTTGAGCTTCTCAGCCGATTTGAGGTGGAATTCGAGCTGTTTCATCAAATTGATCTGTTCGGACACGTTCCTGAGGATGGCGATGGTTTGCTCTCCTTGCTGAATTTCACTCAGGGACAGTTCGATCGGGAAACTAGTACCATCCTTGCGGTAGGCGGTAAGCTGCCAAATTCGATCCAGTTGGGTCTGTTGTTTGAGCCAAGTGATTAGTTCTGGCAGGGGTTGGGATTTTGCGGTGGTTGCCTGGGCAAATAGCCGCATCAGGGGACATTCTAATAAATCGACGGAGGTATAGCCAAACATCTCAATCAGGGCGGGATTGACAGTTTCAATTTGACCTGATCGATCTAAAATCACAACCCCATCGATAATATCGTTAGTCAGGGCGTTAATCAGACTATCGCGGGTTTGGATTTTGGCTTCTCGTTGTTGCAATTCTTGTTCTAATAACTGAAATAGATAAATCCCGCCGATGGTCGATAAAATTCCGGCAACTGTAAATAGTTGTTGAAGGGATTGAATTAAGGATTGGAGATCGCTGAGGTTATCCCGTTCTCGATTGAGCGTAACTTGGTCGATCGCTTGAGTGGCATTAATTTCTTGGCGCAGGGCATCCATTTCCCGCTTACCT
>JAJAYU010000073.1 GCA_026786125.1 Chamaesiphon sp. | reverse complement strand
GATCGAGTGAAAATGTGCTAGTAGTTGTTTTTGGCGATAGCTACCCAAGCCAGGTACATCATCTAAATAAGAGCGAACTTGTTTGACACTCCGTTGTTGGCGGTGGAAGGTAATGGCGAAACGATGGGACTCATCGCGGACTCGGCGTAATAGTTGTACGCCTGGTTGTTCGGCATCGGTAGATAGGGGTAAACTTTCTCCAGGGAGGAAGATTTCTTCCCGTTGTTTCGCCAGACTGATAATACACATTTTATCAGCTAGGTTCAGATCCTCCAATACGTTCATAACAGCTGATAATTGACCTTTACCACCATCAATTAACACCACGTCAGGAAAATTAGTGTCATCCGTATTTATACCACCCGCATATTTCCGAAACCGCCGTCTGGCAATCTCGGCATGACTGGCATAATCATCAGAATGTCCGATCGTAATCTCTGGATTTTGGATCTTATAATGGCGGTAATGTTGTTTAGCAGGGATGCCATCGATAAACACAACTTGCGAAGCAACAGCATTTGAGCCTTGGATATGGGATATATCAAAACCTTCAATCCGGCGAGGAAGTTCAGCTAAATCGAGCAGTTCGGCAAGATCTTCGAGTGAAGCTACATTCCGTTCAGTTTGACGTTGGAGCCGAGTCAGTTCGTGGATAGCATTTTTTTCAACCATCTCGATTAGCTCTGCTTTACCCTGCCGCTGGGGGGTAATTAGCGTCACTTTTCGACCCTTGCGATCGCTCAAATATCTGGTCAACATTTCCAGATCTGGGAGTGGATATTGCACCAAAATTTCCAGTGGGATCTCGACTGGATCAGCATTTTGATAATGTTCTTCTAACACTCGTTGGAGAATTGCCCCAAGATCTGCATCAGAATTGACAGTCTCAATGATTTCTGGATCTATCACGCCTGGATCTGCATTTAACGACTGTACTTCTGCGGTAAATCCCAATCTAGCGACCAATTTACCTGCTCGAAATTGGAATAATTGGACACAAGCAGTTTTGCAATCGGCAGCGAGGGCGATCGCATCACGAGAGATAGTATCATTAGACAGAGATACTTTTTGATCGGCATTGAGAGCGGTGAGATTATTGATTCGATCGCGAACCAATCCCGCTTGCTCGAATTCCAAATTCTCGGCCGCTTGATTCATTTGAGCAGTCAAAGTTTCGATCAATTCCCCTGTTCTGCCCTGAAAAATCATCGCCACTTTTTCAACAGTTTGGCGATAATCAGCGGGAGTAATCAGATTTTGGCAGACCCCAGGACAACGACCAATATCATAATTCAGGCAAGGACGATCTTTGAATAATGGCTGTGGGCGTTGTCTAAGTGGAAATGTTCGCTTAATCGTGTAGAGAACACTTCTAAGTAAATTGGGATCGGTATATGGGCCATAATACTTGTCTTTACCTTTCCCCATTCTACGATTGCGGGTGAGCAAAATTCTGGGATAGTCTTCTGACCAAGTAATTAGAATATATGGATATTTTTTATCATCCTTAAGCAGGACATTAAAGTGAGGTTGATGTTGCTTGATCAGATTAGCTTCGAGAGCTAAAGCTTCCGCTTCGGTGTCTGTGACAATAAATTCGATCTCGGCAACTTGATGAACCATCATCGCGATTCGAGGCGTATGCTGGCTACCTTCCCGAAAATAAGAACGCACACGGGATCGCAATTTTTTTGATTTACCAATATAGAGAATGCGATCACTCCCATCCCGCATGAAGTAAACCCCAGGTTCCGAGGGGATTTCTTGGAGCCTTTGTTCGATATTCGAGGCAGATAATTTATTTAGCACACATGAATTACGTTTAAATGCGGATACAAGTAGCTAAAGTCACAGTGTTAGAATATGAGAGAGTATACACATGGTCTCCCCCGTTAAAGCATTATGGATGAAATTGCACAGTATTGGCTAGTACTCAAACGTCGTTGGTTTCCTGCGGCTCTAGTCTTTGCCCTCACCACACTAGGCACGGCGGTGTGGACATATCAACAGACGGAAATTTTCCAAGCCAAAGGACAGATTATTCTCAAGAAGAGTAACAAAACCAGTGCCTTGTTGAGTGGTGCTGCTGCTATGGCAGGGGGAGGCGGTGAATTAGAGGGTTTAACAGGTAGTAGCCCAGTTAACACCCAAGCGGAAATTCTAAAATCGCTCACCACGATCAAAGGTGCGATCAATGAATTGAAAGATGGCAAATATAAAAATAGACGAGAATTCAAACGACTAGATAAGTACAGCAAGAAGTTTGAACTATTCATCGCCCAGCTCAAAATCAGTAGTATCAAAGGTACAGACATTCTGGAGATTACCTTTCAAGATCCTAGCAAGGAACTGGCCAAAGACGTAGTAAACACAATCATGGAAGTTTACATGCGTGATGATCAAAATAATCAGCGACGAGAAGCACAAGCAGCTCGTAAATACGTGGGTGAAGAACTTCCTAGAATTGAAGGTGAAGTCAAAAGTGCTGAAAATGAACTGCGTTTGTTCAAAGAACAGTATGATATCGTCGATCTACCTACTGAATCAGTCAAAGCGGTAGAAACGATCACCAATCTCAACAAAGAAATTACTTCCGCTTCCGCCCAACTAGCTGCCGAAACCTCCCGTCTAGAAGGATTGAAAAATCTGTTTGGTGGTAAAGATGCTCAAGCGACGATCCAATCTGGATTGGTGAGCGAATCACCTGGATTGCAGAAATCTCTCAAAGAATTGCAAGAGATCGAAGCTACGATTGCGATCCAGAAAACTCGGTTTAATGACAACGACCCCAGTATTCTCAGCCTCAAAGAGAAGCGACAAGCCCTAGTCGAAATCCTCCAAAAACGGTTTAGCCAAAGCTTGATCGGTAACAAAGATTTCCAGGGTAAGGTGGTGGAAATGCAACCAGCCGGACTACAAGGCAGTCTGATTGGGGACTATGCCAAGAGTGAAGCTCAACGGACTAGTCTCCAGAAGCAGATTTCTGCATTGGTTTACGTTGTAGATGCTTACAAAAAGCGGATGAACGCACTGCCCAAACTAGAGCAGCAACAAAATGCCCTTGGTCGGAAACTGGAAACATCGCGGACTAATTACAAAGCGATGTTGAGCAAGCTCCAAGAAATTCAAATTGCCGAAAGCCAAGTATTAGGTAACTCTAGAATTCAAACTCCCGCAGATTTGCCACAAGAACCCATCTCACCCAAAAAAGCTCAGAACATCGCCATCGGTGGTTTCTTAGGTTTATTTCTGGGTGCAGCAACTGCGTTTCTGCTCGATGCTGCTGACAAGCGGATCAAGACAGCTGACGAAGCCAAAGCTCTCTTACCTGGATATCCAGTATTGGGTCAGATTCCCATCTTTGCCAACCAGAAAAAACTGCCTAACATTGGTAGAGGTGCTGGTAGAATCCCTGGCGCACTAGTATTAACAGGTTCTGGTGGAATCGAAGCTGAAGCCTTTCGGATGCTGCAAACCAACCTCCAATTCCTCAATGCTGATAGTAGTCTCAAGGCAATTGTGATTTCTAGTTCCCAAGCAGGTGAAGGAAAATCAACGGTTGCGGCAAACCTAGCATTAGCAGCAGCCGAACTGGGTAAACGGGTATTATTGGTGGATGCAGACATGCGGAAGCCTTCCCAACACATGATCTGGCGACAAGGTAATCAAGAAGGACTAAGTAGTGTCCTGACTGGTCAATGTAGTGAACAATCAGCAATTGTCGAAGTCCATCCGAATGTCTTCTTGATGACTGCTGGTGTGATCCCACCAAATCCAATCGTGTTGATTGATTCGGTGCAAATGGGCGAGTCGATCGAACGCTGGTCAAACAGCTATGATCTGGTCATCCTTGATGCACCACCCCTAACCGTTGCGTCGGATGCGGCAATGATCGGCTCCCAAGTAGCTGGTTTACTGTTCGTCTTGCGCCCAAATGTCGCCGACAAAGAATCAGTACAATATGCTGGCGAAATCATCGATCAGTCCAAACTGAAGGTCTTGGGCATGGTACTCAACGGTGTCAACCTCGACAAGCAAGCTCGGTACAATAGCTACTACTACCAGTCATCAGGTAAGAGCGAGCAATCAGTTGCTAGTTCCAAAATATTATCTGGCAGCGGAGCTAATCGCGACCGATTTTAGGGTGGTTGCGGCTCCGCTCAACCACCGAGGGGTAAGCGGAGCCGAAGCCCACATCACCATCGGGATGATAAATTAATATTCGATCGATTTTCAAACAAATCTATCGATTAATAGATAATGGGGTGCGAGTTGTCTCACACCCCATTATCTATTTAAGCTAAAAATAAGATCTTCTCCCCCCGGTTACTGAGCGTAGCCGAAGTACCCTATGCCCATCCCTGCTTCTCCAGACAATATCACCAGCCATCAAGCAGCAATCATCGCTGGATGGCGGCAAGGATTGCGTGTGGGGCAGCGAAGTTTAGCTGACTGGCAATCGGGACAATTAGCGGTGTCCGCAGTGCCAGGAGCAGGGAAATCCCATAGTATGGCAATAGCCGCAGCGATTACGATCGCCAGAGAGCGACTACATCAACGCCGTCAGTTGATTATTGTCACCCTGACTCGATCGGCAGCGGCGAATATTAAGGATAAAATTAAAAGCTGTCTTCAGGAATTGGGCTTGCCACCGATCGGCTACACTGTGAACACGATCCATAGTCTGGCGTTGAGTATTGCTACCAGACATCCCGAATTATCCAAGCTAGACTTAACAGATCGGACATTGGTAATGCCGTCTACCAATCACAAATTGATTGAAGATACCGTCCAAAAGTGGCTGAGTCAAAACCCAGAGAGTTATCGCTGTTTATTGGAGGGGGAAAGTTTCGACGGTGAAGAAACCGAACGATTGCGCCGTCAGTCAGTGATTCGGACAGAGATATTGCCCAGTTTGGCGTTTAATGCCGTCCGTGAAGCCAAAAGTTC
>JAJAYU010000072.1 GCA_026786125.1 Chamaesiphon sp. | reverse complement strand
GATATTGATGGGTAGAACATATGCTAGTCGGCATATCTAGCCAATCTTTCATTATTGCTTAATAATGCTGAATTTTGGTGCTGCTAAACGATCGGGCAAATACTTTCGCAGGAGGTCTACTATCAACCATTCATGATAATGCTTGATATGCCGATCGAGTTAGTAGCTCAATTTCGGCTAAATCTGGTGCTGAAACTAGTTCATCACCATTTGTATTTAACCACAATAAATACTCAATATTTCCGGCTGGCCCGACGAGTGGCGACCATGTTAGACCACGATAATTCCACCCCAGTTCTTGCGCTGCGGCTAACACCCCTGAAATAGCCCCTGCTTGGGCTGATAAATCGCGAACTACTCCATTCTTGCCGATCGCTTGTCTACCGACCTCAAATTGCGGCTTAACCAGCAATAAGAGTTCTTTTGGTTGTGCCAGTAATAGTTCTAAAGCTGGGAGAATTTTAATTACTGAGATAAACGAAACATCAACTACCGCCAAATCTGGTAGTGTGACTGGATAAACACCCGCAACTGGCTCTCCATAAAGTTCTGCTGGAGTTAAATGCCGAATATTTGTCCGCTCACGTAAGATTACTCGATCGTCAGTACGAATTTTCCAGTCTACTTGCCCATAGCCCACATCGATTCCATAGACTTGTTTCGCCCCAGCTTGCAGTAGACAGTCTGTAAACCCGCCTGTAGAAATACCTGCGTCCAAGCAGATTCGATCGATTGTAGCGATCTCAAATACTGCCAGAGCCTTCGCCAACTTCTCCCCCCCACGGGAGACAAATCTAGCTCTAGCCTTAACTTCGATCGTCGATGTCAGTAAAATCCCTGTACCACACTTGTCTACCACCTCACCATTTACCCGCACTTCTCCCGCCTGAATCCAGCGTTGTGCCAATTGGCGAGACTCACATAAGTTACGTTCTACTAGCAGTAAATCCAGACGTTGTTTTTTCAAGCCAAACTTAGAGATCGGGAAAAACAGTTGCTAAATCTCAACCCTAAAAATAACACGCCCTAAAGACTAATCGGTGAGGACACATTTGCAGTGCACCATAATTGCCATAAATATAGCTCGACTCGATCGGGTAATTGCGTCACAAATACACCCTCAGTATCATGCAGATCGGTAGATAGCCAATAACCAGTCAATCCGATTTCGACTCGATCCAGATCGCAACGGTTGACGGTGACAGTCTTCGCCCCCTGGTGATGAAGATAAAACTTCACAGCGGTAGCGTCACAAATCTCCTCTGGCAATAGAAAACTAGCTTTTTCCGAGTTGACAAACATTGTTTCTCCAGTACTATTTGCGAATACTAGCCTGCTCTCGACCCAATCCTCCAGCTCGGCAGTCAACAATTCAAAGTGCAAAGCTGGTTCAGTGTAAATCAATTTCAGCATAGGTATTCCTACCAATATGAGTCTTCAGTTTGGAGTGCTGGGTTTTTGCCTCTCGCTGTAGTTTAGAGAAAAATTGTGAGGAAATTGTGAGGATCGAATCGGACTCTATGCCAAACTGCCTAGCTTCTTAACCACAATATTTTCTGAAGAAATTGTGGCTCTTCCGGCTTTAGTATGCTAGATGCAGGTACATTCATTGAATCTTCAGTGTTCGCAGCTTATTGGGAGATTGCAAAATGTTCGTAGATGAACATTTGCATACAGAATCCTAAAGAGCCTCAATTATTCTAACCAAATCAGATCGCCACAGTGAATGATACCCGATCGCAATACAGAAGCACGGATGCCAGCGATCGAGTTATTGTGTCGCGCCGTTGTCCGCAAGATATCTAAGTCAGTCGGCAGATCGGACTGTGCTACCGTTGTCACTACGCAGCGCGGACAAGCGGTATCGATGCTCAGGCACACTTCATCACCGATCGTCATCTGGCTGCCTACCCAGTCATTTTCAACAAAGGTGCTATCTGCAACTGTTGGCTCGATCAGAATATTGGGACGAAACCGTGCTGGCTCAAATTGCCCTTCAGGATAGAGCTGCTGTAATCGAGCTAAGGTTGCAGTTGTAATGGCATGAATCGGACAGGAGTCAAAAAAAGTGCCAGCGGGCATAAATAATTGCGTAATTGTATCCCGATTTGCCGCTCCTTCGAGATCTGGCCAATATTGGTCTAAACTGGGTGTTTCTGGCACCGCAGTCAATAATTCCACATCTCGCCCCAGCAGTTGGGACAGAATATTATCGATATTATTATGGTCACTGGTTACTCGATCTCCATTAGGCAAGGCAAATCTGACAGGGGGAATCGTTGCTGGCGTTTGGGGCGATTCGACAAATGTCGCTTGAAACTCTAGCAATTTTGCCCATTTTTTGGGGTTTTTAGCACTAGCAATCCGCTGAGTTTGGCGATCCCACAGGGCATAAGCTCGATCGCCCAATAAACCTGTAGGTATTACATCTACCGTCTCTAATTGTTCGCCCAGCATGGATTTAACTGGATACCGCCACAGTGAAGCAACCTTGCCAACTAAAGTTCGAGTCATAGTTTTCCCCGATGAGTAATCACCCTAAACAGCAAGATACTTATGGCATAAATCATCAGTAAGCTCGGCTGTTTCGCCATCTACTACCACGACACCTTTCTCCATAATGAAGAACTTATCAGCGATCTGCCGCACAAAATCAACCTTGTGCTCGACGACGATGAGGGTAATACCCTTCTCCCGATTAATCCGCTTTAAAGTTTCCTCGATTTCCTGAACAATTGACGGCTGAATCCCCTCAGTTGGCTCATCGAGGAGCATAATCTTCGGATCGCTCATCAATCCCCGTGCGATGGCCAGTTGCTGTTGCTGTCCGCCACTGAGTAAACCGCCTTGACGATTGAGATGCTGCTTGAGCATCGGGAAAAACTCAAAAATTTCATGGGGAATCTTGCTAGATTTCTTCTTCCCAGCCGACAGTCCCAGCTTGAGATTATCCAACACCGATAGATAAGGAATGATTTCTCTACCCTGGGGAATGTACGCAATCCCAGCCCGGGCACGTTTAAAGATCGGCATCCGCGTAATATTTTTAATGTCAAAGATGATATTACCTGACATCACCTTATTCAAGCCAATGATACTACGCAAGAGCGTAGTTTTGCCTACCCCATTCCGACCGAGGATACAAGCTATATCACCTTGGTTAACGGCAAGATTGGCACCAAACAAAACGGGTGTTTGTCCGTAAGAAACAGTTACATCATTTACTTCAAGCAGCATTGATTTGTTCGCGTCCTAAATATACTTCAATTACTTTGGGATTTGATTGGACTTCACTGACCGAGCCTTC
>JAJAYU010000071.1 GCA_026786125.1 Chamaesiphon sp. | reverse complement strand
TCCATTAAGACGATCGATCTAGTCTCTCCATCCATCTCCGTTGCCAATTCTTCTGATAATAATACTAAATCTGGTACCCGCACTGACACCCGCGATCCGCTCACCGCTATCTCCGTCTTCATCGTCAACCGATAAAATGGAATTCCCCGTTGAAGTAAATACGCCATTAAAAACATCGAAACCCTGCGGTTAATTTCGCTCTCAAACGGCATAGAAATCAGCTCTCCACGTTCCAATTCATACAAACAATCCGTGCCATCATCATAGGCAAGGAACTCTTCTAGGGTCATTTTTAGGAGCGCAACGGTCATCTTGACACCTCCGAACCGAGTACACAATTACATCTTAACATTCGATCGAATTCACAGACTTCGCAAGCGCATTTTCCGCGTCCAGACTAGGAGTACCGATAGGAAAATGAGTAATGGTACAGCTAAGATATATCGATCGGGTGACATCATAAATTGCTGATAACTCTCGATCAAACTATCGCCCCAAAATAGGGCAATCGTTGCGCCTACAGCGATAAATGGCCCTAGTGGTAATGGTTGAGTTAGCTGATTTGCACCCGCGTTGCCACCATGTTTGATCATGGAATAGCCAGCCACAGCCATAAACCCCACCAGAGCTAGTGCCGAAGCCATTCCACCTGCTAATAACACCACCTTCCAACTAGTCCAAGCTCCAATCATCGCCATTAGTTTTGCATCACCGCCACCCTGAGCTAGTTGCCCCATCATGATGCTCCCGATGATTTGAATGGCATCATAAATCCAGATCCCAATCACCATCGCCAGAATACCTTGAATGAAATATTCCTTAGATCCCAGAATTGCCCGCTGATCCAAAAAACCAGCCGTAGCTTGAAAAGCTAATCCTAATACTAGCCCTGATTGAGTAATCGGGTTGGGTAGCGTCATTGTATCCAAATCGATCAATATCAGTGCCAACAGCCAGCACATCAGCAAAGAATAGCCGACTGTCTGAATTGACAGCCCATAGCGATTGTAGACAAGCACAAAAATAATTGCAGTGATCGCTTCAATCAGTGGATAACGGGGCGAAATCGGCGTGCGGCAATGACGACATTTACCCCGCAATAACAACCAGCCCAAGATTGGGATATTTTCGCCCATCCCCAGTTGATGAAAGCACTTAGGACAGCGGGATGGCGGCCACAAAATCGACAAACCTGCGGGCACACGGTAAACTACGACATTGAGAAAACTCCCGATCGCCGCACCTAACCAAAATACTATAATTTGAACGATCGTATCGTAAATATTCACTACTATAACGAGCTACCAATGGCGATAGAAATAGACAATCTACCTCTATAATTCCCATTCACCATTCACCATTCACCATTTACCAACCTAATTAAACTCTAGTTCCAATCGATCAACCGAAATAAAGCATTCTTGAGGCAGAAGAATCGGATAGCTACTAAAAATCAATTTGCCCCGATAATTAAGCTTATTCATTGCAACCCCAATCGGTTGTATACGTCTGTCTCGATCGGGGTTAATCTGACAATAGTAACTATAAATATCTTGTCCAGCTCTAAGCAAAGCTGGATCGAATAGTCCGTAAAAATCTTGCTGGGGCATCTGAGTAGAATTAGCAGTGGGTGGCTCGATCGTCAACACAGTGTTTATCGCTAAAATTATTTTGGATATTACTTAGGATAAATTGGGTGATTCTACAGGTAATTTGATCAAATCGATCACCACCCGTTGCTAAGTTAAGTTTTTCTAAGGTTTTTCTAGGGCTGCAATTAAGACTCGACCCATTTCACGACAGCCAACTGCGGTCATGCCTGATGACATGATATCACCAGTTCTGTAACCTAGATCCAAAACCTGCAAAACCGCTGATTCAATTCGATCGGCTGCAACTGGTTGACCCAAGCCATAACGCAGTAGCATGGCGGCACTCAGGACTTGAGCCAGGGGATTTGCTTTGTCTTGTCCAGCGATATCTGGAGCTGAACCATGCACAGGTTCAAATACACCCAAACCAGTCGAACCCAAACTCGCCGAAGGGAGCATCCCAATACTGCCAGTCAACATCGCTGCTGCATCAGAGAGAATATCACCAAATAGGTTGCTGGTAACGATCGTATCAAATTGCTTCGGCGCACGGACTAATTGCATCGCCGCATTATCCACATACATGTGTGTCAGCTCGACATCGGGATAATTTTTGGACATTTCGATCACTCGATCGCGCCATAATTGGGATACTTCCAATACATTTGCCTTATCCACCGAACACAGCTTTTTCGTCCGCTTTTGGGCAGTTTCAAACCCAACTTTGGCAATTCGATCGATCTCACTTTCCGTATACGCCATCGTATTTACCCCCCGCTTTTCCCCCGTTTCCGTGGTAAAAATCCCCTTCGGTTCGCCAAAGTACACTCCACCAGTCAATTCTCTGACTACCATCATATCCACCCCCTCAACGATCTCCCGTTTCAGGCTAGAAGCGTCGATTAGCTGTGGTAAAACTGCCGCAGGTCGTAAATTAGCAAATAGACCCAATCCCGCTCTCAATCCCAATAAACCCGTCTCAGGGCGAAGATGGCGCGGTAAATTATCCCACTTATAGCCACCAATGGCTGCGAGTAATACCCCATCACTCTGCTTGCAAGTATCTAAAGTCTTTGCTGGCAACGGTTCACCAGTAGCATCGATCGCTGCACCACCAATCAAAGCCGTGGTAAATTCAAACTGCAATCCCGCTTGCTTGGCGACAACCTCCAGCACATCTACAGCCACCGCCATAATTTCTGGGCCAATTCCATCCCCAGGTAATAGTGTGATGCGATAAGTTTGAGTCATAGTCATTGCTTTGCGATCGATAACTTGATATTCTACTGGCGATCGGGACACAGAGGTTAGGGAATAGGGAATAGGGAATAGGGAATAGGGGATAGACTTTAGAAAGTCTCAAATTTTCCTGGCATCACCCTTATTTTCTCTCTCTTTCCTCTATGCCCTATGCCCTATCCCCTAACACCTAAAAAATGACCCACTCCAACGAAGATGCCACCCGCGTGCGGGTATTAAGTGAAGCCTTGCCCTACATCCAAAAATTTGCCGGACGTACCGTAGTCGTCAAATATGGCGGTGCTGCGATGAAAGATGGTAGTCTGAAGGAAGGAGTAATTCGAGATTTGGTATTTATGTCTTGCGTGGGGATTCGTCCAGTATTGGTACATGGCGGTGGACCAGAAATCAATAGCTGGCTGGAAAAAATCGGGATCGAGCCGCAATTCAAAGATGGCTTGCGGGTCACTGATGCGGCGACAATGGATGTGGTGGAGATGGTATTAGTTGGGCGGGTAAATAAAGAAATTGTCTCGTTAATTAATCAAGCTGGTGCTAGAGCAGTTGGGCTATGTGGTAAAGATGGGAACTTAATTACGGCACGTCCCGATGGGCGGGAGGAAATCGGATTTGTGGGTGAGGTGAGTAATATTAACGTGGATATTCTCAATACCCTGGTCAAAAGTGGCTATATTCCGGTTGTCTCTAGTGTTGCCGCCGATGAAAATGGACAGGCTTACAATATTAATGCCGATACGGTTGCGGGTGAAATTGCGGCTGCACTGGGAGCTGAAAAACTGATTTTGATGACAGATACTCCAGGTTTGATGAGAGATTTCAAAGATCCCACCACTCTGATTCGCCAGTTGGATATCCCAGGCGCAAGGGCGTTGATTGAAGATGGTACTGTTAGTGGGGGGATGATTCCCAAGCTCACCTGCTGCGTTCGTAGTCTCGCCCAAGGTGTCAAAGCTGCTCACATTATCGATGGACGACTATCCCACTCACTCTTGCTAGAAATTTTCACCGATAATGGTACTGGTTCAATGATTGTTTCTTCGGGACTTAGGCTTTAAGCTTTAGAGAAAGAGGGGTAAAGAGTAACGGTAAAACTATTTATCTTCCACCAACTCCCAACTTCCAACCACTATCTACTCCGTCCTGTGACTTTCGATACTGATTATCAATCTGGACAAATTGCTTTCGAGCGGGGTGAATACCGCCAAGCTGTGAGCTGTTTATTGGCTGCACTCGCTCAAGTCC
>JAJAYU010000070.1 GCA_026786125.1 Chamaesiphon sp. | reverse complement strand
GTCCTGATAGTGCCTCGGAAGATGTGGATATAGGAGGGGTAGATGCACCCTGATTATTCGTCCCTGGCTTACTTGTTGTAAGCTGGGGCTTTTTCTTGGTGGGTGAAAGTATTTTGGTTTTGTCCTGATAGTGCCTGGATGGGTGTGTATATAGGAGTGGTAGATGCATCCTGACTTACTTCGGTAAGTCGGATTTTTTTATTCATGGGGCAGAATTATTAAGTTATCAACAACTTCTAGCTGAATCTTATTTTTCCAGACCACATCTTTCCACGTCTCATATACGGCTGGCTGACAGTAGCTGTAAAGATGAGAATTATACAATCCTTCAATTCCAGTCATCACGGTCATTACATTGGTTGCAGCGGCTTTTACCCCATCATCTGTCGATCGAGCACCTAGATAAAAATCATTCCCAGGCCACGAGACATGATCCCACGCGACAAAACTAAATAAGTCATAATCATCAAAGTTATCACCATCTTCGGCATAATCTTCTGGTTGGCAGAGCTGGGGTTTATTACTATTTCCTTTGGTTAAAGGTCTGACAAATAAACTAATGCCCCCAATTTCAATTCGCTCATTTTCACACTCTTGATATGGATCGAAATAAACAACTTTAATATTAGAGAATTTATTGCCATGAGTTTCGAGAAATTCAATCAGCATTTTTCTCAACTCGGCACCTAACTGTCCTCGAAATATCCCTGCAAACTGACCACATCCCATACCAGGAATTGTAATTAGGGCGATCTTTCCGCTCTGTTGTGCCAGATCGTTGGCGTAGATAAATGCTGGCAAAAGTCTTCTTTCATAGAGTCGATAATATCCTTTATAGTTAATCTCGTCATCGATCGTCACTTCGTCCCAGTCTACAGGTGTAATCTTATTACCATTGCGGAGAAGTGCCCCTGGAGTGAAGATTAAGATTGCAGCAAACGGAGTTTGATGGAGATCGGGATGACGATGCTTGCCGTTGTCATAGACAGTGACAGGAGTAACGATACTAATATCACCTAAGATCGAAAGCTCTGTTTGATTCCAATCAATCCCATTGCCATAGATTTCAACTTCGGCAAAAATTTGGGGACGTTTAGTTCTAACTAGTAGTTCGATAAATTCAGTCGTGGTGATTTGATTGAGATCTAGCTGTTTGATTCGATCAAATAGATATCTACCAGGAGCAGTGCCAGATTTAATCTGATCGAGATAGGAAACTACTTTTCCAAATGTTTCTGGGTTGATCAGAACTTGGTAATTTTTCATCGTTTTTTAGCGATCGAGTTTATGATTGTTAGTACGTTACAGAATTTTTGACTAGATGATTAGCTATCTCAAAGGCATCGCCATTCAAATCCAGACTCCGACGAATACTCGATCGATCTTAATCTTAGAGGTGAATGGGATCGGCTATGAGCTACAGATTCCCCAACGGATGGTATTGGAAGTGATCCCAAACAGCGAGATCCTAGTATTTGCCCATCAGCAGGTGCGGGAAGATTCCATGACGCTATATGGCTTTAGTTCGGCAGCCGAGCGGGATTTATTCAGACAATTGATTAGTGTCAGTGGGGTTGGAGCTAGTCTGGCGATCGCTTTATTGGATAAACTAGGACTAGCCGATACGGTTTCAGCGATCGTCACTAGCAACATTCAACGGCTATCTACTGCTCCAGGTGTTGGCAAAAAAACTGCCGAACGTCTTGCTCTCGAACTACGGAGCAAGTTGGGGCAATGGCGGGTTGCATCAGGCTTGATGGAAGCTCTGCCGCTGACTAGTCTCAACCCAACGATGCAAGCTGAAGTAGAAATGACCTTGCTAGCTTTGGGCTACTCAAATGATGAAATTCACCATGCTTTACAAGCGATTAGTCAAGATAGTTTGATGGTTAAAAGTCCAAACGTCGAAGATTGGCTAAGGCTCGCGATCGCGAGCATTCAATAGGTTAGTATTATTACCAAAAATATTTGCCAGCATGGTATTATATCAATTGGCTTATTACTCGCCTGCTTTCTTTAATCGAATGCAGATCGAATCATTAAAACTCGACTAGATCCTAGCCAGTAAAATTATAATTTTAAATTATTTTCCATGTCCTCATCTCCCCAGTTAGAAGATTTCGATGATGCTGAGTTAGTCACCCTAACCGATGAAGCTGGGCGCGGACTCCCCTGCTACATCGAGCGCGAACTCGAACTCGACAGCCAGACTTACTTGCTGTTATTACCAGTAAATGCACCCATTGAAATTTTTGCTTGGGATGAAGATGATGATATTACAGAACTAGTTTCGATCGAAGAAGAAGAAGAAATCGGTCGAATTTTTGCGGATGCTCATGCAGTCCTAGCAGAACAAAATCTTACCCTCAAACGCACTGCTTTTACAATGAGTGCGATCGGTGAGTTGCCACCCCTCGATCCCACTGAAGTCGTAACGATCGAAATTGATGATCAAGATGATAGTCTAGAGCCAGAAGAATTTCAGATTTTGGCACGGTTTTATAATGAAGAGCAAGAGTATGCAATTTGTACGCCAGTAGATCCACTGCTCTTCTTCGGTAAAGCCGATGATCAGGGCATCGTTTCCTTGCTCTCAGAAGAAGAAGCCGAACAATTGCAACCAATGCTCGAAGACATGTTATTAGATGAAATCTAAAGGTAAAAAAATGACCTTGAAATCAATCAAAACTGCCCCAAAGTGGTTACAAATATCGGCACCAATCGCCCTGCTGACACTTCTCTCTGGCGGCATCGGCAGCATTTGGTGGAGTGGTGCAACTGCACCAGCATCTACAGATCCAAGTGTCAAAGGGATCCAAGTTGAAATCAAACCTGGCTCATCAATTCAAGCAATTGGCAAAGAATTAGAAACCAAAGGGATTATTAAATCTCAAGCAGCATGGAAACTGTGGACAGGTTTGCAAGCCAAGCAAGGCAAAGGTACACCTCAAACTGGTACCTACGAATTATTGCCAAATCAACCACTAGATGCAGTAACAGCTAAACTGCTGGAAGGAAAAGTTGTCCAATCTGGATTTACGATTCGCGAGGGGTGGAATATTCGGCAGATGGGCGAATACTTCGAGAACGCAGGTTTATTTAAAGCGGCTGATTTTGTCACTGCTACCAAAGAAATCCCCAGCGATAATTTTCCTTGGCTACCTGGGGGAATTACCAATCTAGAAGGATTCCTATTTCCTGAAACCTATCAAGTCCCCAAGGAAACAATCACTCCCAAAGGTGTAGTGACGCAGATGCTCAAGCAGTTTGAGCAAATCGCTTTACCTGAATATCAGAAGGCTCCCAGCCAAAAATTGAGCTTATTACAGTGGGTGAGCTTATCGAGTATAGTTGAAAAAGAGGCTGTTAAAGCGATCGAACGCCCCAGAATTGCAGGTGTATTTACGGCTAGACTTGCCAAGAATATGCGACTAGAATCCGATCCTACCGTGGAATATGGCCTAGGCATCAAACAGACAGCGGACAAACCATTGACATTCGCTGAAGTGAAGCGACCCAACCCCTATAATACCTACATGAATGCCGGAATTCCACCTGGTCCGATCGCTAGCCCAGGGATTGGCAGCCTCAAAGCATTACTGGCACCTGAAAGCACAGATCTATTATTCTTTGTGGCTAAGTACGATGGTACTCATGTATTT